>NZ_JBJGYQ010000025.1:0-87474 GCF_054050075.1 Geodermatophilus sp. SYSU D00965
CTAAGCCTCTCAGCGCCGATGGTACTGCCCTGGAGACGGGGTGGGAGAGTAGGACGCCGCCGGACAACCATTCCCGAAGGGGCCCCAGCAACCGCTGGGGCCCCTTCGCACGTCCCGGGCCAGACGTCCGTCCCCTGAGTCCTTCCCTCGCCATGCGCCGGGTCGGTGCCGGACGGAAGCCGAATTGCGGGAGTCGGGGCGGCGGGCCGGCGCCGGATGGGACCCGGATCCGGGAGCCGGTGGGGGCAGACGTGCATCGGCGCCTCCGTCACGTGACGAAGGCGCCGACGCACGAGGGGTGCCGTCAGGGGACGACGCGGCGGATCCCCGCGAAGGAGGCCGCCGCGACCACCGCCGCGATGGCCGCGGGGATCCCGAAGGCCAGCGTGATGGCCTCCCGGTCGGTCAGCCAGGCCCAGACGTCGCCCCACGCGCTCAGGCCCGTCGTCAGGACCGCCAGGCCGCCGATCACGACCACGCTGAGCAGCACCAGCAGCCACAGCCCATTGGGGCCCCAGAGCTTGTACACCACCCCGATCCCGATGCCCAGGAAGATGAGCGCCAGCATCGGTCCGCCGGAGTAGAGCACCTGGAGCACGAAGTTGTCGGCCAGCAGCGGCGTCGGCACCCAGAAGTTGAGGCCCACCCCCCAGCCACCCGTGACCTGGCCGATCTCGTTGAGGACGGCCAGCGCGATGCCGTAGCCGAGCGCCGACACCACCCCGACCAGTGCGGTGCCCAGCCAGTAGGTGCGCCGGCTGAGGCTGACGCCCATCGCGAAGGGCAGCATCTGGGTGAGCGCCTGGACGAAGACCACGCACACGGTGATGTAGAGCGCCGTGACGCCGCCGGTGAAGTTGTTCGGGTCGTGCTCGGCCACGTCGGCCAGCGCCCAGACCGCCCAGTTGATGACGAAGCTGATCGTCCCGACCATCCACGGCACCCCGAAGACGACCAGCGGGTGCACCAGGTGCAGTCGAGCGGCGGACAGGACGCGGTTCACCGGGGGACCTCCTCGAGGTCGGAGAGGGCGGCCGGGCGGTCCTGCGCCGTCTGCAGGCTCATGGCCACGACCAGCTGCTGGAGGGTGGTGGCCTCCCAGGAGAGGCCGGCCGCGGCGGCGTCCTCGGCGGCGGCACCGGGGCGCAGGCGGACGACGGCCCGGCTGTGCCCGCCCAGGGTCTCGCTGTGCAGGACCTCGTGCGCGGCGGCGAACGCGTCCACCCTGGCGCGCGGCCCGGTGACGGTCAGGGCGGTGCCGCGCAGCGAGTCGGCGTCGGCGTCCAGCAGGACGCGGCCGCGGTCGATGAGCAGCACCCGCTCGAGCAGGCTGGCGATCTCCTCGATGAGGTGCGTCGACAGGACGACGGTGCGCGGGTGCTCGGCGTAGTCGGCGAGCAGCCGGTCGTAGAACAGCTGCCGGGCCACGGCGTCCAGACCGAGGTAGGGCTCGTCGAACAGGGTGACCGGTGCCCGCGAGGCCAGGCCGATGACGATGCCCACCGCGGAGTTCATCCCGCGGGAGAGCTTCTTGATCGCCCGCTTCGGCGGGAGGTCGAAGTCCCGCACGAGGGCGGCCGCCAGGTCCCCGTCCCACCGGGGGAACAGCATCGCGGCCGAGTCCAGCGCGTCCTGCACCCGGAAGTGGTCGGGGTAGCGCTGGCCCTCCTTGACGAAGCAGATGCGGCTGAGCACGGCGTCGTTCTCGTACGGGTCGCCCCCGAGCACCTGCACCCGCCCGCGGGTGGGCCGGCGCTGTCCGGTGAGCAGCTGCATCAGCGTGGTCTTGCCGGCCCCGTTGCGGC
Organism: Geodermatophilus sp. SYSU D00965; assembly: GCF_054050075.1. Lineage (NCBI taxonomy): Bacteria > Bacillati > Actinomycetota > Actinomycetes > Geodermatophilales > Geodermatophilaceae > Geodermatophilus > Geodermatophilus sp. SYSU D00965. The sequence goes on from NZ_JBJGYQ010000025.1 coordinate 1,806, forward strand.
CGAGCAGCCCGGTGATGCTGTCGGTCTCGACCGAGGTGGTCACGGCGTCGAGGGCCGTGTGCTCCCGGAACCGCATGGTCACGTCGGTGAGGGTGCCCGCCGCGGTCACCGGTGCTCCTCCCAGCGGTCGATCATCGCGCTGAGCTCGCGCGTGGAGATGCCGAGCTTGTGCGCCTCGGTCATCAGCGGGCGGACGTACTGGTCGGCGAACTCGCTGCGTCGCCGCTTGAGCAGCTGCTCGCGGGCGCCCGGTGCGACGAACATCCCCACTCCTCGTCTCTTGTAGAGGACCCCGTCGGCCACCAGCTGGTTGAGCCCCTTGGCGGCGGTGGCGGGGTTGATGCGGTGGAAGGCGGCCAGCTCGTTCGAGGAGGGCGCCTGGCTCTCCTCGGGGAGGGAGCCGTCGACGATCGCGTTCTCGATCTCTGCGGCGACCTGTCGGAAGATCGGGCCGCCGTCCTCGTTCACACCGGGTCCCGGGAGGAGCCCCGCGGGTCCCTTGGTTCACTACTCATGTAGCGAACCGTAGAGGCGCCGGTGTCGTGTGCGCAAGCCCACTACGGTGGGGCCGTGGACGCCGAGGTCATCAGGCCCTTCGCCGTGGACGTGCCCGCCGAGGCGGTGGCGGACCTCCGACGCCGGCTGCGGGACACCCGCTGGGCCGAGCCCGCCACGGTCGACGACTGGTCGCAGGGCGTCCCCCTCGAGTACCTGCGCGACCTGTGCGCGTACTGGGCCGACGGCTACGACTGGGCAGCCCGCCAGGAGCGGTGGAACGCCGTCCCCCAGGTCGTCACCGAGGTCGACGGCCTGCCCATCCACCTCCTGCACGTCCGCTCCCCGCACCCGGACGCGCTGCCGCTGGTGCTCACGCACGGCTGGCCGGGGTCGGTCCTGGAGTTCCTCGACGTCCTGGGGCCGCTCACCGACCCCGCGGACCCCCGGGACGCCTTCGACGTCGTCGTCCCCTCGCTGCCCGGGTTCGGGTGGAGCGGGAAGCCGGCGTCCTCCGGCTGGGGCCTGTCCCGCACGGCCGACGCCTGGGCCGAGGTGATGTCGCGGCTCGGGTACCCGCGGTTCGGCGCGCAGGGCGGGGACATCGGGTCGTTCGTCTCGGCCAACCTGGCCGCCCGGCACCCCGACCGGGTCGCCGGCATCCACCTCAACATGGTGGTCACCGGGCCTCCGGCGGGGCGCACGGAGTTCACCGAGCGGGAGCAGCGGGCCCTGGACCGGGAGCAGCGGTTCCGCGCCGAGGGCTCGGCCTACAACCAGCAGCAGCGCACCCGGCCGCAGACCCTCGGCTACGGGCTGACCGACTCCCCGGTGGGGCAGTGCGCCTGGATCCTGGAGAAGTTCGCCGCCTGGGCCGACTGCGCCGGCGACCCGGTCGCGACGCTGGGCGCCGACCGCATCCTCGACCACGTCTCGACCTACTGGTTCACCGCCTCGGCGACGTCGTCGGCGCGGATGTACTGGGAGATGGCCCAGGCGCCGCAGGAGCGCACGCCGCACGTCCCGGTGCCCACCGGCGTCTCGCTCTTCCCGCACGAGATCTTCCAGCCGCCCCGCGAGTGGGTGCAGCAGCAGTTCCCCGACCTGCGGCAGTGGCGTGAGCACGACCGGGGCGGGCACTTCGCCGCGATGGAGCAGCCGGGGCTGCTGGTGGACGACGTCCGGGAGTTCTTCCGCCCGCTGCGCTGACCCGCAACAGGACCGACACACGACGCGGCTAGCGTCCGGGCTCCCCGAGTCCGGAAGGCCGCTGCTGTGCACCTCTCCCCTCACGAGCAGGAACGGCTGCTGCTCTCGTACGCCGCCGAGCTCGCCCGCCGGCGGCAGGCGCGGGGCCTGAAGCTCAACCTCCCGGAGGCCACGGCGATCGTCACCGACCACGTGCTCGAGGGCGCCCGGGACGGCGTGCTCGCGGCCGAGTTGATGCAGTCCGGCCGCACGGTCCTCACCAGGGACGACGTCATGGACGGCGTCTCTGAGCTGCTGGAGGAGGTGCAGGTGGAGGCGACCTTCCCGGACGGGACCAAGCTCGTGACCGTCCACCAGCCGATCCCGTGAGCGTGGTCCCGGGCGAGGTGGTCCCGGCCGACGGCGAGATCGAGACGCTGCCCGGCGCGGCGCGGATCGAGCTGGAGGTCACCAACACCGGCGACCGGCCGGTGCAGGTCGGCTCGCACTTCCACTTCGCGCAGGCCAACCGGGCCCTGGCGTTCGACCGGGCTGCCGCGCACGGTCACCGGCTCGACGTCGCCGCCGGAACGGCTGTCCGCTTCGAGCCGGGCATCACCCGCACCGTGACGCTGGTGCCGCTGGCCGGGGCGCGCGTCGTCCCCGGCCTGACCCGCGAGGGAGGGCTGGGCTGATGGTGCGGCTGTCCCGCGAGCGCTACGCCCAGCTGTACGGGCCCACGACCGGCGACCGGGTGCGGCTGGCCGACACCGACCTGCTGATCGAGGTCGAGGAGGACCGCTGCGGCGGTCCCGGCCGGGCCGGCGAGGAGGCGGTGTTCGGCGGCGGCAAGGTGATCCGCGAGTCGATGGGCCAGGGGCGGGCCACCCGCGCCGAGGGCGCGCCCGACCTGGTGATCACCGGGGCGGTCGTCCTCGACCACTGGGGGGTGGTCAAGGCCGACGTCGGGATCCGCGACGGGCGGATCGTCGCGCTGGGCAAGGCCGGCAACCCCGACACGATGGACGGCGTCTCCCCCGAACTCGTCATCGGCCCGGGCACCGAGGTGATGGCCGGCAACGGCAGGATCCTCACCGCCGGCGGCATCGACTGCCACGTGCACTTCATCTGCCCGCAGATCGTGCCCACGGCGCTGGGTTCGGGGATCACCACGCTGATCGGCGGCGGCACCGGGCCGGCCGAGGGGTCGAAGGCCACCACCATCACCCCCGGCGACTGGTACCTGGCCCGCATGCTCGAGGCGATGGACCCCTGGCCGGTCAACGTCGCACTCCTCGGCAAGGGCAACACCGTGCGCCAGGAGTCGATGGAGGAGCAGCTCCGCGCCGGCGCCAGCGGGTTCAAGCTGCACGAGGACTGGGGCTCGACCCCCGCGGCGATCGACGCCTGCCTCACCGTGGCCGGGCGGCACGGCGTCCCGGTGGCCCTGCACTCGGACACGCTGAACGAAGCCGGGTTCGTCGAGGACACCCTGGCGGCGATCGCGGGCCGGAGCATCCACGCCTACCACACCGAGGGTGCCGGGGGCGGTCACGCGCCGGACATCATCACCGTCGCCGGGCACCCGAACGTGCTCCCGTCGAGCACCAACCCCACGCGGCCGCACACGGTCAACACCCTCGACGAGCACCTCGACATGCTCGTGGTCTGCCACCACCTGGACCCCAGCGTGCCCGAGGACCTCGCGTTCGCCGAGAGCCGGATCCGGCCGACGACGATCGCCGCGGAGGACCTGCTGCACGACATCGGGGCGATCTCCATGATCGGGTCCGACGCGCAGGCCATGGGGCGGGTCGGCGAGGTGGTGCTGCGCACCTGGCAGACCGCGCACGTGATGAAGCGCAAGCGCGGGTCGCTGCCCGGGGACGGCGCCGCGGACAACCTGCGCGCGCGCCGGTACGTCGCCAAGTACACGATCTGCCCCGCCGTCGCGCACGGCATCGACGGCGAGGTCGGCTCGGTGGAACCGGGCAAGCTCGCCGACCTGGTGCTCTGGGACCCGCGGTTCTTCGGCGTCCGGCCGCACGCGGTCCTCAAGGGCGGGGTGATCGCGTGGGCCCAGATGGGCGACGCCAACGCCTCCATCCCCACGCCGCAACCGCAGCTGCCGCGGCCGATGTTCGGCGCGTACGGCCGCGTGCCGGCGCAGACGTCGGTGCACTTCGTGGCGCCCGCGGCGCTGGAGGCCGGGCTGGGGGACCGGCTGGCGATCGACCGGCGGCTGGCCGCGGTCACCGACACCACCCGGCTGACCAAGGCCGACCTGCCGGAGAACACCGCGCTGCCGGAGATCCGCGTCGACCCGGACACCTTCACCGTCACCGTGGACGGCGAGGTGTGGGAGCCCGAGCCGGTGCGCGAGCTGCCGATGGCGCAGCGGTACTTCCTCTTCTGATGACGGCAGCGCTGCTCACGCTGGCCGACTCCCGGCTGCCGGCCGGCGGGCACACCCACTCCGGCGGGGTCGAGCAGGCGATCGCGGCTGGGGTGCTGCACGACCCGGCGTCGCTGGCCGCCTTCCTGCTGCGCCGGCTGGCGACCGCGGGTGCCGTGGCGGCCGGGGCGGCGGCCGCGGCGTGCGCTGCCGTCGACGAGACGGGGGCCGGAGGCCTCCTCGAGGAGGCGGCGGACCCGGCTCAACGCGACGGGGGGACGGCACCCGGCCGCGGTGTCGTCCGGAGGACGACGGCGTTGTCGCGCCTCGACCGGGAGGTCGACGCGCGGACGCCGTCGCCGGCGCTGCGCGCCGCCTCTCGCCAGCAGGGTCGCGGGCTGGTGCGGGTGGGCCGGCGGTCCTGGCCGTCGGACGCCTGGGACGCGGTGCCGGACCGGCCGCACCACCCGCTGGCCCTCGGCGTGGCCGCGGCCGCGGCGGGGCTGGACGCGCGCGCCGCCGCGCAGGCCGCCGCCTACCTGTCGGTGAGCGGCCCGGCGACGGCGGCCCAGCGGCTGCTGGCCATGGACCCGCTCACCGTCGCCGCCGTCACCGCACGGCTGGCGCCCGAGATCGACGCCGTCGCCGACGCCGCGCTGCGCGCCGGTCTGCCGGCCGACACCGACCCGCTCCTCGACCTCCTCGCCGAGGTGCACGCCGCACGGAAGGACCGGTTCTTCGCCTCATGAGCCGCACCGGGAGTCGCCATGCCGCCTGACCACAACCTGGACGACTACGTCGACCCGCACGTCGCCGGTCACCGGCACCCCGGCGACCGGGAGGGCCCGCTGCGGATCGGGCTGGGCGGACCGGTCGGCTCGGGCAAGACCGCGCTGGCCGCGGCGCTGTGCCGCACGCTGGCCGGCGAGCTCGACCTCGGCGTCGTCACCAACGACATCTACACGACCGAGGACGCCGACTTCCTGCGCCGGCACGCCGTCCTCCCCGACGACCGGATCGAGGCGGTGCAGACCGGCTGCTGCCCGCACACCGCGATCCGCGACGACATCACCGCCAACCTCGACGCCGTCGAGCTGCTCGAGGCCCGGCACCCGGGGCTGGAGCTGGTCCTCGTCGAGTCCGGCGGCGACAACCTGACCGCGTCGTTCAGCTACGGCCTGGTCGACGTGCAGGTCTTCGTCGTCGACGTGGCCGGCGGGGACAAGGTGCCGCGCAAGGGCGGGCCCGGGGTCACCGCGAGCGACCTGCTGGTGGTGAACAAGACCGACCTGGCGCCGCTGGTCGGGGCCGACCTCGACGTCATGCGGCGCGACGCGGCGAGGGTGCGCGGGGGCAGGCCGACCCTGCTGGTCTCGCTGCGGGAGGACCCGTCCGCCGGCCCGGTGGCCGACTGGGTGCGCGAGCAGGTGCGGCTGCGGGCCCTGCGAACCCCCGCGTGAGGACGGTCGTCGAGGTCGTCGCCCGCCGGGGCCGCGGCGGGCGCACCGAGCTGCCGGTGGTCCGGGCCGGCGGGCAGCTCGCGGTCCGGCGCACCGGTCCGACGTCCGTGCACCTGGTGGCCACGGCCTTCGGCCCGCTCGGCGGGGACGACGCGACGATCCGGCTGGTCGTCGAGGAGGGCGCGGAGCTGACCGTGCGCTCGGTCGCCGCGGCCGTCGCGCTCCCCGCGCGCGAGGAGGCGCCGTCGGTGCAGCGGGTGACCGCGTCGGTCGCCGGCCTGCTGGACCTGCGGCCGGAGCCCACGGTGGTGACCGCGCGGGCCCGGCACGTCGCGGAGCTCACCGTCGAGCTCGACTGCCGCGGCGTGCTCACCGCGACCGAGCGGGTGCTGCTCGGCCGGGCCGGCGAGGCGCCCGGCCGCTGGACCGGCACCACGCGGGTGGTCCGCGACGGCCGGCCGCTGCTGCACACCACGGTCGGGCTGGGCCCGGGCGCCCCGGCCTGGTTGCCGCCGGTGGCGCCGCGGGCGTATGCCTCCACCGTGCACGCCGGAACTCCCGAGGACCTCGCCACCGGGGACGACGCCGTCCGGCTCCCGCTGCCCGGCGGGTGGGTCGCCACCGCGTGGGGCGCCGAGCTGCACCACGTCGACCGCGCGCTGGAGGAGCTCGGGCGGCCGGCGCGGGTCCCGGCATGAGCCTCGTGGTCCGCGCGCGCCGGGTGGCCACGCCGGAGGGGGAGCGTGCCGCGGCCGTCCACACCGAGGGCGGGCGGATCGCCGCGGTCACCGACTTCGCCGACGCGCCGCCCGGAGCGGTCACCCTCGCCGACGACGAGGTGCTCCTCCCCGGCCTGGTGGACAGCCACGTGCACGTCAACGAGCCCGGCCGGACCGAGTGGGAGGGGTTCGCCACCGCGACCCGCGCCGCGGCCGCCGGCGGGGTCACCACGATCGTCGACATGCCGTTGAACTCGGTCCCGCCCACGACCGACGTCGCGGCGTTGCACGTGAAACGGCAGGCGGCGGAGGGGCAGGTCGCCGTCGACGTCGCGTTCTGGGGCGGCGCGGTGCCCGGCAACCTCGGCCGGCTGCGGCCGCTGCACGAGGCCGGGGTCGTCGGGTTCAAGTGCTTCCTGCTCGACTCCGGCGTCCCCGAGTTCCCACCGCTGGACGACGCGGGTCTGCGCGCCGCACTGTCCGAGCTGGCCGCCGTCGACGGGCTGCTCATCGCCCACGCCGAGGACGCCGGGGTCATCGCCGCGGCGCCGGACCCGGCCGGGCCCAGCTACACGGCCTTCCTGGCCTCCCGCCCGGAGGCGGCGGAGGAGTCGGCGATCGCCGGGCTGGTCGCGGCGGCACGGGACACGGGCGCCCGCGTGCACGTCGTCCACCTGGCCGACGCCGACGCGCTGCCGCTGCTGCGCCGGGCACGGGCGGAGGGCGTCCGGATCACCGTGGAGACCTGCCCGCACTACCTGACCTTCGCCGCGGAGGAGGTCCCCGACGGCGACACCGCCTTCAAGTGCTGCCCGCCGATCCGCGAGACCTGGCACCGCGAGGCGCTGTGGGCGGCGCTCGCCGACGGCGAGATCGACCTGGTGGTGAGCGACCACTCGCCGTGCACGCCGGACCTCAAGCGGCTCGACGTCGGCGACTTCGGCCTGGCCTGGGGCGGCATCGCCTCGCTGCAGGTGGCGCTGCCGGCGGTGTGGACCGGCGCGCGGGCACGCGGGATCGCGCTGACCGACGTGGTGCGCTGGATGGCCGCGGCACCGGCCCGGCTGGCCGGACTGCCCAGCAAGGGGGCGATCGCGGCCGGGAAGGACGCCGACCTGGTGGCGTTCGCGCCGGACGAGCGGTGGACGGTGGGCCAGCTGGCGCACCGCAACCCGGTCACCCCCTACGCGGGGCGGTCGCTGGTCGGGCGGGTGCGGCGGACCTGGCTGCGCGGGGAGCCCGTCGACGGCAGCCCCCGCGGTCGGCTGCTCGACCGCGGCGGCCCCGCCTGACGTGCCCCGGCCCCCTGCCGGGTCCCGCCCCGAGCCTGCGAGGGGGCAGGGGGTCCTCCTACCGCTGCTCCCCTTCCTCGCGGGCGGCCTGGTCCATCACCTGCGGGTCGTCGGTCGAGCCGCCGGCCGGGTCGGCGTTGCCGAGCGCCGTCTCGGCGGGCATCTGCTGCACGTGTTCGCGGGCGCGCTCGCGCGCGTCGTCAGTGGGTTCGGACACGAGCCCTCCTCGGAGTCGGTGGGGACGCCGACGGTCCTACCCGCCCCGTGCCAGAGTGACCCGCGCGCCGCCCACTCCCGAGGAGCCCGATGAGCGACCCCACCCGCCTGACCGACCTCGCCGGCCGTGCCCTCGGCGGTGCCGTCGTCGCCGCGAACGACGAGTTCTTCGCGGCCAAGGAGAACCTGGTGCTCCCGCACCCGCCGGTGGCCCGGACGGAGTTCGGGCACCGGGGCAAGGAGTACGACGGCTGGGAGACCCGACGGCGCCGCTCGCCCGGCACCGACTGGGCGGTCGTCCGGCTGGGCGCACCCGGGATCGTGGCCGCGGTCGTCGTCGACACCACGCACTTCACCGGCAACTCCCCGGCGCGGGCGTCGGTGGAGGCCGCGTCGGTGGAGGGCCACCCCACGGTCGCCGAGCTCGACCGCGCCGACTGGCAGCCGCTGCTGCCGCTGTCCGACCTCGCCGCCGACACGGCCAACGTGTTCCCGGTGCGCTCCACCCGGCGGGTCACCCACGTGCGGCTGACCATCCACCCCGACGGCGGTGTGGCGCGGCTGCGGGTGCACGGCACCGTCGTCCCCGACCCGCGGCTGGTCGACGCCGGCCCGTTCGACCTGGCCGCGCTGGAGTGGGGCGGCCGGGTGACCGGGGTGAGCGACGACTTCTACGGCCGGCCGGCGCAGCTGCTCGCGCCCGGCCCGGCCCGCAGCATGGGCGAGGGCTGGGAGACCCGCCGGCGCCGCGACGGCGGCAACGACTGGGTGGAGGTCACGCTGGCCTGCGAGGGCGTGGTCACCCTCGCCGAGCTCGACACCTCCTGGTTCCTGGGCAACGCCCCCGGCTCGGCGTCCCTGACCGGCAGCGGTCCGGACGGCGAGGTCGTCGTGCTGCCCCGGACCCGGCTGCTGCCCGACACCCGCCACCGCGTCGTCCTCCCCGGCGGCCCGGCGGTCGACCGGGTGCGGCTGGACGTCTTCCCGGACGGCGGCATGGCGCGGCTGCGGCTGTGGGGCCGGCCGACCGTCGCCGGGCGGGCCGCCCTGGGCCGCCGGTGGTTCGAGGCGCTGCCCGACGTCCAGGCGCTGGAGGTGCTGCAGTCGACCGGCGTGCCCGCCGCGGCGGCCGGCCGGCTGGTCGGTGCGCGGCCGCTGCCGGCCGACCTGCCGCCCGCCGTCCGGCCGCTGCTGGACGGCCCGGCCTGACCGGTGTGCCGGAGGTCATGACGCCGCCGGGCTGAGGCCGGCGCCGGACCTGCCGATGAGGGGAGGTCACACCTGTCTCGTCGATGGAGCTCCCCTGGTGTCCCTGACCCCCTCGTTCCTGCGGCGCAGCGTCCGCACCCGGCTGCTGGCCGCCTTCCTCGGCGTCGCCGCCGTCATGGTCACGCTCGGGCTGATCAACGTCGCGCAGCTGTCCTCGATCCACGGCCAGGTCGAGGACCTCGCCGCCCGCGACGTGCGCCCGCTGGCCGACCTGCAGCAGCTGACCGACGACTTCCAGGCCTACTCCGTGCACGGCCTGGTCACCGCGCTGGGTGCGGTGCAGGGGCAGCCCGACATCGTGGAGCTGCAGAGCGGCCTGCAGGAGGAGTCCAAGGCGGCGACCGACGCCGACGTCGAGGCGCTGCTGGCCAACACGCCCGCCGAGCTCCGGGACCGGGCGGAGCAGCTCGCCGCCGGCTGGGACGACATGGTCGCCAAGGACCAGGCCTATCGCGCCGCCACGGCAGCGCAGGCCCCGAACGCCCAGCAGCTCGGTGACGTCGCGACCGCCTCGTACCTGGAGTTCCAGGCCGGCGTCGGCGAGATGACCGACGCCCTCGTCGCCGACGAGCAGGTCAGCCGGGCCAAGATCGGCGACAGCTTCGGTGCCACCCGGGTGTGGACCCTGGTCCTCCTCGCCGTGGGCACGGCGCTGGCCCTCGCGCTGGGCATCGCCCTGGCCCGGGACATCCGCCGCCGGATCGTCCCGGTGCGCGCGGCCGCCGAGGCCCTGGCCCGCGGCGACCTGTCGCATGACGTCCGCAGCGAGTCCGACGACGAGCTCGGGCAGCTGGGCCGGGCGCTGTCGCAGGGCGTGGGCCGGATCCGGGAGATGGTCTCCGGTGTCGCGTCCGCGACCGCCTCGATGAGCACCCTGGTCGGCGACCTCAGCCGCGCCACCGCGGGGGTCGTCGACGCCTCCCGCAGCGGGGCGACCCACGCCCAGGCGGTGTCGGGGACCGCGGCCGACGTCTCGGGCAACGTGGGCCAGGTGGCCGCCGGCGCCGAGGAGATGAGCACCTCCATCCGCGAGATCTCCCGGTCGGCGCACCAGGCCGCGAGCGTGGCCACCGACGCAGTCCGGATCGTGGCCAGCACCAACGACACGCTGACCCAGCTGGGCACCTCGTCGGCGGAGATCGGCAACGTCATCAAGGTGATCACCGGCATCGCCGAGCAGACCAACCTGCTGGCGCTCAACGCCACGATCGAGGCCGCCCGGGCCGGGGAGGCCGGCAAGGGCTTCGCCGTCGTCGCCAACGAGGTCAAGGAGCTGGCCCAGGAGACGGCCAAGGCCACCGAGGACGTCTCCCAGCGGATCCAGGCCATCCAGGCCGACTCCGGCGCGGCCGCCCGGGCGATCGCCCGGATCGGCGAGACGGTCGGGCAGATCAACGCGCTGCAGACGACGATCGCCACCACCGTCGAGGAGCAGACGGCCGCCGCGGCGGAGATCGACCGCAGCATCGGCGTCGCCGCGCAGGGCAGCCAGGACATCGCCCGAGGGGCCGAGGCCGTCGCGGGCGCCTCGGAGCTGAGCGCCGGGCGGATCGAGGAGTCCCGCGTCCTGGCCGAGCGGCTGGCCACCGAGGCAGCGGAGCTGCAGCAGCGGGTCGCCCAGTTCACCCTGTGACGGACCGCTCCTCCCGGGGCGGGCGCGACCTGCCCGCCCCGGGAATGCGCTCGATAGGGTGCGGCTCCCCGCCGTGACCTTCCCCGAGGAGCAGCCGTGCCCCGTTCCGGTCCCCTGGCTCTGCTCCTGCCCGCCGCGGCGCTGGCGCTGACCGGTTGCGGCTCGTCGATCGAGCAGGGCGAGCTGGAGTCGCAGGTGGCCGCGGCGCTCGAGGGCGAGACCGGTGTCAGCCCGGAGGTCAGCTGCCCCGGGGACCTCGACGCCGAGGTCGACGCCAGCACCGAGTGCACGGCCACCGAGCCCGACACCGGCCGCGAGTTCACCTACCGCATCACCGTCACCTCGGTGGACGACGGCCGCGCCGCGTTCGACATCGAGTCGGTCGGCTGACGCCGTCCTCCCGCGGAGACCGTCGCCGTGCGCACCGCTGACCTGCTCGTGCACGACGCCGAGCTGCTCGCCACCGTCGACGACACCCGCCGCGAGATCGCCGGGGGGTGGATCGCGGTCACCGGTGGGGTGGTGACCGGCGTGGGCGGCCCGGCCGACCCCCAGCCGGCCGCCACCCGCCGCATCGACGCCCGCGGCTGCCTGGTCACCCCCGGGCTGGTCAACACCCACCACCACCTCTACCAGAACCTCACCCGCGCCTACGCCCCCGCGCTGACCGGCGGCCTGTTCGAGTGGCTGGTCACCCTCTACCCGCTGTGGGCGCGGCTGGACGAGGAGGCGGCGTACGTCAGCGCCTTCGTCGGGCTCACCGAGCTGGCGCTGTCGGGCTGCACCACCTCCACCGACCACCTGTACGTGCACCCCCGCGGCGGCGGCGACCTGATCTCCGCGGAGGTCGCGGCCGCCCGCGACCTGGGGGTGCGGTTCTCGCCCACCCGGGGCTCGATGTCGCTGTCGGTGAAGGACGGCGGGCTGCCCCCGGACTCGGTGGTGCAGGACGACGACGAGATCCTGGCCGACTCCGAGCGGCTGGTGCGGGCGCACCACGACCCCTCACCGCACGCCATGACCCGGGTCGCGCTGGCGCCGTGCTCACCGTTCAGCGTCTCGACGGCACTCATGACCCGGACCGCCGAGCTGGCCGAGGCCCTCGACGTGCGGCTGCACACCCACCTGTGCGAGACCCAGGACGAGGACGCGTTCTGCCTGGCCACCTTCGGTCGCCGCCCGGTCGAGTACCTCGCCGACGTCGGCTGGCTCTCCGACCGGGTGTGGCTGGCGCACGTGGTGTGGCCGGACGCCGCCGAGGTCGCGCGCCTGGGGGCCGCGCGGGTGGGGGCGGCGCACTGCCCGTCGTCCAACATGATCCTGGGCAGCGGGCTGGCGCCGGTGGCCGAGCTGCGCGCGGCCGGCGCCCCGGTGGGCCTCGGCGTGGACGGCTCGGCGTCGGCGGACGCCGCGTCCCTGTGGCTGGAGGCCCGGACGGCGATGCTGCAGGGCAAGCTGCGGCACGGCGCGGGGGCGTTCTCCGCCCGGGACGCGCTGGAGCTGGCGACCCGCGGCGGCGCGGCCTGCCTGGGCCGGGCCGGCGCGATCGGACAGCTGTCGGTCGGCGCGTGCGGGGACCTGGCGGTGTGGCCGCTCGACGGGGTCGCGTTCGCCGGCGCCCTGTCGGACCCCGTCGAGGCCTGGCTGCGCTGCGGCCCCATCGCGGCGCGGCACACCGTCGTCGCGGGGCGGCTCGTCGTGGAGGACGGCGTCCCGGTGCACCCCGCGCTCGACGAGCAGCTCGCCGTCCACGCCCGGGTCTCGGCTCGGGTGCAGGCCGCCGTCTGACGTCGGCCCCGTCCCCGCTACAGGGCGGAGGCGAGGGCGTCGAGGTCCTCGGTGGTGGCGTCCAGGTGCGGGGAGACGCGCAGCACCGGCCCGGTCATCTCGCCCGGCGCCCGCTCGCGCTCGATGGCGGTGGTCACGATCCCGTGCTCGGTCAGCAGCCGGGCGCGGGTGGTGACGACGTCGACGCCGTCCGGCGGCCGCAGCGTCGTCGTCGCCGTGGGCTCGTCCAGCGGCTCGACCACCCGCCAGCCGGCCACGCCCTCCAGCACCTCGCGGGAGGCCCGCCCCAGCGCGGCCAGCCGCTCGCGGACCCGGGCCGGCCCCGCGGCGACGTGCTCGCCGACCGCCAGCACCAGCCCGACCCGCCCGGCCACGTGCGCCTCGCCGGACTCCAGGGCCCGCAGCGGCGGCAGGTCGGCCGGTGCGGGCAGCACCGGGACGAGCTCCGCGGTGACGGCCGGCCGCACGCACAGCAGCCCCACGCCCCGCGGACCGGCCAGCCACTTGCGGGACGTGCCGTAGACCACGTCGGCGCCCACGTCGGTGTCGACGTGGCCCAGCGACTGGGCGGCGTCGAGCACGAGCGGCACGCCGGCCGAGCGGCACAGCGCCGCCACCTCGGCGGCCGGCTGCACGGTCCCGCGGTGGCTGCCGATGTGGGTGAGGTGCACCGCCCGGGGCGGGTCGGCGGCCAGCAGCCGGGCCACCCCGTCGAGGTCGGCCCGTCCGAGTCCGTCGACCGGCAGCGGCTCGAGCACCAGGCCCGCCGCGCGCAGCAGGGCGGCGTTGGGCGCGTACTCGCCGGGCAGGCACGCCACCCGGGACCCCGCCGGCAGCCGCCAGGCGGTGAGCAGGGCGAGCAGCGCGGCCTGCGCGGACTCGACGAAGACGACGTCGGCGGCGGCCATGCCGACCAGGCCGCCGATCACCGAGCGGCCCTGCTGCAGCAGGTCCTCGGCGGTCGCCTCGGCCACGTACCCGCCGAGCTCGGCCTCGTGCCGGGCGTGGTGGGCAGCGGCCTCCAGCACCCGGTGGCTCTGCCGGCTGCAGGCGGCGGTGTCCAGGTGCCGCCCGGCGGGACGGGGTCGTGCGGAGCGCCACGAGGAGCCGAGGTCCTCGTGGACGAGGGCGCGGTCGAGCAGGGTCACGTCCCCACGCTAGGCGAGCCGGGCGGCCGGTCTGCTCAGGTCTCCAGTTGCCCGCGGGCCACCGAGACGCCGGAGTGCGCCGGGTCGCCGTCCAGCGGCTCCACGGAGACGTCGACGATCGGGTACTCGCCGAGGTCGATGCCGGGCGGCAGCTCCAGCGTCACCTCGCTCCCGCCCTGCACGACCCCGAGGGAGACCAGCTGCTCGACCGCCGGGTCGAGCAGCCAGACCTCGTAGTACTCGCCGGCGCGCTCGGCCGCGCTGAGGTCGACGTCGAGCACCAGGCTGCCGTCGCTGCGCTCGAGCACGCGGGCCTCGCCCGACGCGCCGCTGCCCTCCAGCGGCTCGAGGGGGGTCTCGGCGACGGTGAGGCCCTCGCCGCCGCGGGTGCCGAACGCCACGGCTCCCGCCCCGATGGCCGCCCCGACGACGAGCGCCGCGGCGGCGGCCACGAGCAGTCGCGAGCGGCTGCGTCGCAGCGGGACGACCGGCGCCGGCGGCTCGGACGCCGGGGTCGCGGGCTCGGGTGCTGCGGCCGGCGCGGGCTGGACGGGGGCGGCGTCTCCCGCGGGGCGCGGGGCGGTGCTCACGCCGGTCGCCGCGGCGATCCCCGCCCAGACCGACGCCGGCGGGGCGACCGGCGCCCCGGGCGCGGCCAGCTGCGGAACGGCGAGGGCGTCCACGCCGCGCTGCAGCGAGGCCACCTCGGCGCGGCACTGCGCGCAGGACTCGAGGTGCGCGGCGTCGGACGCGGGCAGGGGCTCACGCAGCGCGGCCAGGGCGAGCTGTTCAGGCGTGCAGTGCGGCACCGTCCACCTCCAACCGGGTGCGCAGGCGCTCGAGGGTGCGCCGGATGTGGCTCTTGACCGTGCCCAGCGGCAGCCCGGTGCGGGCCGCGATCTGGGCGTGGGTGAGGTCCTCGAAGAAGGCGAGCTCGATGATCCCGCGCTGCGGCTGGCCGATCTGGTCCAGCTCGTCCAGCAGGAGCACGCGGTCGGCGACGGTGGTGTCGACCAGCGGGCCGCCGGGGTCGGGCGCGGCCTGGGCCTGCGCCGCGGCCGCCTCGGCGGTCCGGCGCTGCCGGTCCCGGCGGGCCCAGGTGTCGGCGATCTTGTGCCGGCAGACGCCGACCAGCCAGGCCGGGAGCGGGCCCTGGTCGGGGCGGTACCCGGCGCGGCCGGTCCACGCCGAGACGAAGGTCTGCTGGGTGACGTCCTCGGCGTCGGGGCCCGGACCGAAGGCACGCACCGCCATGCCGTGGATCTGCCCCGCGAAGCGCTCGTAGGCCCAGGCCAGTGCCTGCTCGTCGCCGGCGGCGAACCGGCGGCCGACCTCGGCGTCGTCCGGCTCCGGGGCCGTCCCCGGCGGCCCGGCGTCGGTGGTCACCCGCCCGACCCTAGGCCCTCCGGCCCCGGCGCGTCGGCCTCGCTGCAGGGCCCCGGTGCGAGCCTGCGAGCGACGGGGGGCAGCGAGGTCCTTCACCATCGGAGGGGCTCCGCGACGACGACCACGTTCTCCTGGTAGCTGCCGGTCTCGGCCACGAAGGGGCCGCCGCAGGTGACCAGGACCAGCCGAGGCGGACCGGTGCGGCCGAAGACCCGGTCCAGCGGCAGGGCGCGCTTGTCGACCAGATCGCGGGAGACCACCCGCCACCGGCTGACCTCGCCCGCCGCGCCGGTCACCCGGACCTCGTCGCCGACCTCGGCCTCCCGCAGCGGCGCGAGCGCCCCCAGGCCCTGCTCGCGGTCGTCGACGTGGCCGGCGAGGACGGCGGCACCGTCGCCTCCCGGAACGGGACCGAAGCGGTACCAGCCGACCCGGTCGACGTCGTCGGGCAGCTGCACCTGGCCGTCGTCCCGGACCCCGACCGGGTCGACCGGGGCGTCGACGCCGAGTGCGGGCACGGTGAGCCGTACCGGCGCCGGCGGGCGGGCCACGGGGGACGGGGCCGCGGCCCGGGTGCCCACGGGCGCGGGCGGGACCGCCGGTGCCGTCGCCGAGGAGGCCGGCGACGGCACCGGCGGGGTCGGTGCGGGGAGGGCCAGCTCGATCGACGTCCCGGTCGCGGCAGGTTCCCGGGTCAGCGCCCAGGCGGCCGGGGCGCCGACGGCGAGCACCAGGCCCACGACGGCGACGGCGGCCGGGGACCGCACGGCTGGCCTCCCTCTCCGGCGCCGGTCAGGCCCGCGAGGTCACCCACCGGCGGCCGGCGACCCCGGCGGCTACCAGCCCGGCCAGCGACAGCGCCGCCACGGGCACCGGCACGCCGCCGTCGTCGGCCAGTCCCGCCGAGCCCCCGGGGACGCCGGAGGGCGCGGAGTGCGATCCGGAGGTCGTCTGGACGGCGAGGGAGAAGCCGGCCTGCTGCGAGCCCCACGCGTAGACGATCGTGGTCGCGCCCTCGGCCAGGTCGAGGTCCGCGGGGCCGATCGCCACGGTGTCGGTGCCGGCGAGGACGACGTCGGCGCTGACGGTGCCGGCGGGCACGGTGAGCGCCGCCTCGTTCGGGTTGGTCAGCCCGGGGGCGACGACGCTGCCGCCGGCCCGGACGTCGACCGCCGGCGCGGCCGCGGTGTGCCGGACGACCACGCGGGCCTGGCCCGCGGGAACGGCGGAGGTGTCGTTGACGAACGGCGTGAGCGTCGGCGCGCCGTCGGCGGACAGGTGCGCCACCACCGTGGCGTTCGCGCCGGCCGGGACGGCGACACCGTCGGCGGACAGCAGGGGGTCGCCGGACGCGTCGGGCGCGTCGGCAGGGTAGAGGGCCAGGTCGTAGGTGCCGGCGGGGAGCTGGAGCGGGTCGGTGAGGGTGCCGGGCTGGAAGTCGTCGATCAGCCGCTCGCCGTTGGCGTAGACGTCGACGGGGGTGGCGGGTACCGCGTGCAGGACGGAGACGGTGGCGGTGTCGGCGGCCAGCGCGGGGGCCGCGCCGAGGGCGAGCAGGGTGCCGGTGGCTCCGCCGACGGCGATGGCGAGGGAGGTGCGGCTGCTGGGCACGGGACGGGGTCCTTTCGGTGGAGGAGGAGGTGCCTCTCACCCCGTCCTTCCGGTCGTCCTCGCCCGGCGGATGCAGCCGCTGGTCACAGGTGTCACCCGCGAACAGTCGTGCTCTGCCTGCAGAGGGCACGCAGAGCACGAGCGTGCCGGGACGGGCCCGACGGTGGCTCCTCGTGCTCTGCCTGCGGAGCGCACGCAGAGCACGAGCATGCGCAGAGCAGGTGGTGCGCGACGCGGTGGTCGACCGGGTCAGGCGGGCACGGACAGGGAGAGCGCGAAGTCGCCGTCCGGGTCGGTCCACCAGTGGGTCACCGCCAGGCCCGCGGCGGCCAGCTCGCGCGCCACCCCGTCGCGGCGGAACTTGGCCGACACCTCCGTGCGCATCTCCTCCCCGGCGGCGAACCGGACGTCGAGGTCGAGGGCGGCCACCCGCACCACCTGGTCGACCCGCGACCGCAGCCGCATCTCGATCCACTCGTTCGCCGCGTCCCACACCGCGACGTGCTCGAACGCGGCGGGGTCGAAGTCCGCGCCGAGTTCGCGGTCGAGCACGCGGAGCACGTTGCGGTTGAACTCCGCGGTCACGCCGGCCGCGTCGTCGTAGGCGCGGACCAGCCGGCCGGGGTCCTTGACCAGGTCGGTGCCCAGGAGGAAGGAGTCGCCCGGCGCGAGGGTGCCGGCCAGCGCGGCGAGGAACTGCGCGCGGGGTCCGGGCTCGAGGTTGCCGATCGTGGAGCCGAGGAAGGCCACGAGGCGCCGTCCGGACCGGGGCAGCTCGGACAGGTGCCGGGTGAAGTCGCCGACCACCGCCGCGACCTCGACGCCGGGGTACTCCGCCTCGATGGCCGCGCCCGCCGCGCGCAGCACCGACGGGTCGACGTCGCAGGGCACGAACCGGCGCAGCGTGCCGGCCTCGCGCAGCGCGGTCAGTAGCAGGCGGGTCTTCTCCGAGGTCCCGCTGCCCAGCTCCACGAGCACGTCGGCACCGGAGGCCGCGGCGATCTCCCCGGCGGAGGCGGTGAGGATCGCCCGCTCGGCGCGGGTGGGGTAGTACTCCGGCAGGCGGGTGATCTCGTCGAACAGCTCGCTGCCGCGCGCGTCGTAGAACCACCGCGGCGGCAGGGACTTCGGGGTCGCGGTCAGCCCCGCCAGCGCGTCGGCGCGCAGCGCGGCCGCGGCCTCGTCGGGGGCGAGGTGGTTGGTCAGCGAGAGGGACACCGGGCTCCTCAGGTCAGCGGGTTCACGGTCAGGCCGTCGGGGGTCACCTCGACCAGGGAGCGGTCGGGCACGTCGGTCCACGCCGGGTCGTCGTCCCAGGGCTCGCTGGCCAGCGCCGTGCCGTCGGCGGTGACCAGCACCGAGAGCGTGTCGCCCCAGGTGGTGGCCAGCAGCCGGGTGCCGTCGGCCGCCAGCAGGTTGAGCCGGGCCGCGGGGTCGGCGGCGGCGACCTCGCGCACGACGTCGGCGAGCGCGTCCGGGCCACGGGCGAAGACGAGGGCGGCCAGCAGCGCGCTGTCGACGGTGGACTCGGCGTCCCGCACGGGCGGCAGCACCGACCGGTCCACCCGGCCGTTGTGCGACAGCAGCCACCGGCCGTCGGTGAAGGGCGCGACGGCGCTCTCCTCCAGCGGCATGCCCACGGTCGCGGACCGGACGGCGGCCACCACGCACCCCGACGCCAGCACCGGGGCGACCGAGGCGAACGACGGGTCGGCCCACAGCGGCCGCGGCGAGCGCCAGCGCGCCGGCCGGGCGCGGCCGAGGGGGAAGAAGCCCACGCCCCAGCCGTCGGCGTTGACCGTGCCGTAGCGCTGCCGGCGGGGCGCCCACGACTGCACGAGCAGCGAGGACGGCGGGTCGAGGACGAGGTCGGCCAGCGTCCGCGGCCGGCCCAGCCAGGCGAGGTGGCGGCACATCACGCCGACCCCCCGTCGACGGACCAGGCCAGCCGGAAGCCGCTGAACACCTGCCGGCGGACCGGGTGGTCCCAGTTGCGGAAGCTCGGCCGCAGGATCGACGCGCCCACCGCCCACGACCCGCCGCGCAGCACCTTGTGGTCGCCGCCGAAGAACGGCGCGGAGTAGTCGGCGTAGAGCATCGGCCGGAAGCCGGGCCAGGGGAGGAAGTCCGAGGAGGTCCACTCCCAGACGTCGCCCATGAGCTGCTCGGCCCCGCAGGCCGACGCGCCGGCCGGGTAGGCCCCGACCGGGGCGGGGCGCAGGGCGGCGCCGCCGAGGTTGGCCAGCGCCGGTGTCGGCTCGGCCGCGCCCCACGGGAAGCGGCGGCGCCGCCGCGCGGCCGGGTCCCAGACCGCGGCCTTCTCCCACTCCACCTCGGTGGGCAGCCGCGCCCCGGCGGCAGCGGTGCCGGTGCCCCCCGCCCAGGCCGCGTACGCCTCGGCCTCGAAGAACGTGACGTGCTGGACCGGTTCGTCCCGCGGCAGCTCCTCGACGACGCCGAACCGGGTGCGGGTGCCGTCGGGGCCCCAGAACTGCGGCCGTTCCAGCCCCGCCTCGACCCGGTGCGCCCACCCCCGGGGCGACCACCACCGCGGCTGCGCGTAGCCGCCGTCGGCGACGAAGGCGGCGTACTCGGCGTTGGTCACCGGCACCCGCCCGATCCGGAAGGCGGGGACGTCGACGACGTGCGCCGGCCGCTCGTTGTCCAGCGAGAACGGCTCGTCGGCGGCGTCCACGCCGAGCACGAACTCCCCGCCCGGGACGAGCACCGACGTGCCGGCCACGCCGGGGCGGCCCGGCGGCAGCGGCGTCCCGGACCCGAGCAGCGGCGGCCCGGTGCGCAGGTTCAGCGCCTGGAGCATCGTCTCGTCGTGCTGCTGCTCGTGGCTGACCACCATGGCGAAGTCGAACGGGTCGTCGTCGGCACCGAGGGCGTCCAGCCGGTCGAGCACCCGGCCGCGCACCTGGCCGCAGAAGGCCCGTGCCTCCACCGGCGGCAGCAGCGGCAGCCGGGACCGGACGGCGCGGGGGTGGGTGAACGCGTCGTAGAGCGCCTCGACGTCGGGCGGCAGCAGCCCCGGCCGGGTGGCGTCGCCGCGCCGCAGCAGCCAGAGGTCCTCCTGCTGGCCGACGTGGGCGAGGTCCCACACCAGCGGGCTGAGCAGCGGCGTGTGCTGGCGCAGCAGCTCGGGCTCGTCGTGGTCGGTGAGCAGCAGCGTGCGCTCCCGGGCCGCGGTCAGCTCGCGGGCGAGGAGCTCGGGCAGGTCGCTCATCGGTCCTCCGTGGCCGAGAGGAGGGCGGCGGCGGGACCGCCGACCCGGGCGGTGCGGAGCAGGTCGTCGCCGGGGCTGCGGCCGCGGTCGACGAGGTCGGCCAGCGCGGTCACCTCGCGGCGGAGGTCGGCCGGGACCGCGTCGCAGGCGGCGGCCAGGCAGGCGCGCGCCGCCCGGTGCAGCGCGCGGTCGGCCAGCCCCAGCCGCGCGGCGCGGTCCCAGGCGGCGGCGACCGGTTCGGTGGCCGCCGCCGCGTGCCCGGCCGCGACCGGGTCGTCGAGCAGCGTCGTCGTCACCGCGGCCAGCGCCGGCCACCACGGCTCGGGCGCGGCGTCGAGGTAGCGGATCTCCAGCCAGCCGCGCGGCCGCACCGGCGGGAACAGCGTGGTCAGGTGGTAGTCGAGGTCGGCGGTGGTGGGCCGCCGACCGCCCAGGGGGACCGCGCCGGTGACCCAGTCGGCGAACGGCACCCGGGCCCGGACGGGGACGGCCGCCTCGCCCGCGCCCGGGTCGCGCACCAGCATGACCGGGGCGGCGAGGGCGTACCGCGCCCACTCGCCGGCCGGGTCGGCCCCGCCCAGCAGCGGACCACAGCGGGCCTGGTCGATCTCGCCCCACACCCGCTGCCGGTGCGACGCCCAGCCGGTGACCCGGCCGGCCGCCAGCGGCGAGCAGGCGGAGACGGCGACCAGCACCGGCCCGATCTGGTGGGCCAGCGACACCCGTTCGCTCCACCCGGCGCGGGGGCCGGCCTCCAGGTTGACCTGCAGCGACGCCGTCCCCGACATCATCGCCGTGCCCGGGCCGGCGCAGCCGACGGCGGCGAAGTGCTCCTCCATCGCCGCGTACCGGGCGGCGGGGCTGACCCGGCGCGGCGGGCGCAGCGGGTCGGCGCCCACGGGGGCCGCGCCCAGCCCGTCGGCGCCCAGCGCGGCGGCGAGCACCGCCCGGTCGGCGCGCAGCCCGGCCACCGCGGCGGCGACGTCGGCCGCCGGCGGCCCGGACAGCTCCACCTGGCCGCCCGGCTCGAGGGTGACCCGGCTGCCGCAGGGCAGGGCGGGCAGCGCGCCGGTGACCCGGCGGACGCGGGACCACGGCACCCGCGTCGCCGGGTCGGCGAGGTCGACCAGGTGCGCCTCGAGCTCCAGGCCGACGGCGCCGACGGGGCCGGGGCGCAGCGCGGCGTCGGCGACGTGCGCCAGGGCGCCGTCCAGGTCGAGGACGGCGGTGCACTGCTCGGTGACCGGGGCCACGGGCCCCACCCCCTCCAGGTCCGGACCGGTCGAGTCGACCGCGGGTCGGTGCGGGGGCGGCCCGTCGGAGCGGCCGTCCTCGGCGACCATCGTGCACGCCACCACCGACAGGACAACCCCCACGGACGACGCCCGCGGGGTGTTCGGCAGAAGATGGGCAGGTGGATGCCTCCCGGGACCGCGACGCCTCGGGGCGGGCCCGCAACGCCCGCCCGCGGGACGCGCTGGGCCGCCCGCTGGCCCGCGGCGCGGTGGGGGAGGAGCGGGCCCCCGAGGGGGTGGTGCGGCCGCCGGACGAGGCGCTGGCGGAGGCGCAGCGGCTGCTCGACGCGGGCCGGCCGTTCCACGCCCACGAGGTGCTCGAGGACGCCTGGAAGTGCGCGCCGGAGGCCGAGCGGCAGCTGTGGCGGGGGCTGGCCCAGCTCGCGGTGGGGCTCACCCACGCGGCGCGGGGCAACGGCCGGGGCGCGGTCACGCTCCTCGACCGCGGCGCCGGCAACATCGCCGGCTACGCCGCCGACCCCCCGCACGGCGTCGACGTCGCCGGCCTGGTGACCTGGGCGCGGGGCGTGGCCGCGGCCGGCGAGGACGTCGTCGTCGACCCGCGGGCGGCCGCGCCCCGCCTGACCGCCACTTCCAGCGCGGAGTGACGCGGAGCACACTGCCGGGCATGACCTCCTCCACCGCGGCGCGCACCCGGGACGTCTGGGCGGCCGGGGACTACCAGCGCGTCGGGGTCCGGCTGGTGCCGGCCAGCGAGCAGCTGGTCACCGACCTCGCCGTCCGTCCCGGCGACCGGGTGCTCGACGTCGCCGGGGGCACGGGCAACACCGCGCTGGCCGCCGCCCGCCGCGACGCCGACGTCGTCTGCAGCGACCTCGTGCCCGAGCTGCTGGAGTACGCCGTCCGCCGCGCGGAGATGGAGGGACTGGGGTTCGAGACCGAGGTCGCCGACGCCTGCGAGCTGCCGTTCCCGGACGAGTCCTTCGACGTCGTGGTCTCCACCTTCGGCGTCGTCTTCGCCGCCGATCCCGAGCAGGCCGCCCGGGAGCTGCTGCGGGTGCTGCGGCCCGGCGGCCGGCTCGGGCTGACCGCCTGGCGCCCCGAGGCACCCGGCGGCCGGCTGCTCGCGCTGATCGAGCGGCACGACCCGGAGGACGCCACCGGCGACCCGCTGCGGTGGGGGACCTCGGACGGCGTCGAGGGCCTGCTGCCCCGCGGTGAGTGCCAGCTGCGGCACTCCGAGCGGACCGTCGAGTTCACCGCGCCGTCGGTGGCGGCCCAGTGGCAGCGCTACCGCGACTGGTACGCGCCGGTGCACGTGGCCTGGCAGCGGCTCGACGAGGCCGGTCGCGCGACCCTGGAGGGCGAGTTCAGCGACATGTGGGGCAGCTTCACGCGCGGCGGCGGACCCGGCATCGTGGTGCCCAACACCTACCTGCAGTCCACCGGCGTGCGGGCCGGGTGAGGGGAGAGCCATGAGGAGCTTCGAGGCCGCCGTCCGGATCGACGCGAGCCCCGCGGCGGTGTGGGACCTGCTGGTCGACGTCGGCGGCTGGCGGGACTGGAACTCCGGCGTCGACCGGGTGGAGGGCCGGGTCGCCCTGGGGGAGCGGCTGACGCTCTACGCCACGATGATCCGCACCCGCCCCTTCTCGGTGACGGTCACCGAGATCCGGCCGCAGGAGGCCATGCGCTGGCGCGGCGGGCTGCCGTTCGGCCTGGCGGTGATCGAGCGGACCTACCACCTCGACGGCCAGGACGACGGTGGCACGGTCCTCACCGTCCGCGAGGACCACACCGGGCCGCTGGCCTTCCTGCTCGGCCGCACCACGCCGGACCTCAACCCCTCGTTCCGCCAGTTCTGCGAGGGCCTCAAGGCGCGCGCCGAGGGGCGGACCTCCCGGCACGGGGGCTGAGGCCGGGAGCACCCGGTCCGGCGGTCCGGACCCCGTACGCGTGCCGGACCCCACACGACCACTGCGACCGCAACGGAGCCCCCGCGGCAGCGAGGTGGGACGATGGGGCCCGCCATGAGCACCGACACCGCTGCCACCGCGCCCCGTTCGAACGACACCGACAGGGGTGAGCCGGCGACACCGCCGCGCGGCCCCGTCACCTCGGCGTCGTACTCCCTCACCGTCCGGCTCACCGCCGACGGCGACCCGGCCAGCATCGGCCGGATCGCCACCGCCGTGGGGTCCGCCGGCGGCGCGGTCACCGCCATCGACGTCGTGGACAGCCGCTCCGACGGCCTCACCGTCGACGTCACCTGCTCGGCCGCCGACGCCGCGCACTCCGAGGAGATGGTCGAGGCGCTGCGGGCGGTCCCCGGCGTGAAGGTCCGCAAGGTCAGCGACCGGACCTTCCTGCTGCACCTGGGCGGCAAGCTCGAGGTCGCCTCCAAGGTCCCGCTGAAGACCCGCGACGACCTGTCCATGGCCTACACCCCCGGGGTCGCCCGGGTCTGCCTGGCGCTGGCCGCCAACCCCGACGACGTCCGCCGGCTGACGATCAAGGGCAACACCGTCGCGGTGGTCACCGACGGCTCCGCCGTCCTCGGCCTCGGCGACATCGGCCCGGGCGCGGCCATGCCAGTCATGGAGGGCAAGGCGGTCCTGTTCAAGCGGTTCGCCGACATCGACGCCTGGCCGATCTGCCTGGACACCCAGGACGTCGACGAGATCGTGCGCACCGTGGAGCTGCTGGCCCCCGGCTTCGGCGGGATCAACCTGGAGGACATCGCCGCGCCGCGCTGCTTCGAGATCGAGGCCCGGCTGCGCGAGAAGCTCGACATCCCGGTCTTCCACGACGACCAGCACGGCACGGCGATCGTCGCGCTGGCCGCGCTGCGCAACGCCCTGCGCGTGGTGGACAAGCAGCTCGAGGACGTGAAGATCGTCGTCGCGGGTGGCGGTGCCGCCGGGACGGCGATCGTGCACCTGATGCTCAAGGCCGGCGCCCGCCACGTGCTGGTGTGGGACCGCGAGGGCATCCTCTCGCCCGACGACGAGCGGCTCTCCCCGGCCAAGCGGGACCTCGCCGAGCGCACCAACCCGGAGTGCGTGCGCGGTCAGCTGCCCGACGCGCTCGAGGGCGCCGACGTCTTCATCGGGGTCAGTGCGGCCAACGTGCTCGCCGTCGAGGACCTCGACCGGATGGCGGACCAGGCGGTCGTCTTCCCGATGGCCAACCCGACCCCCGAGGTCGACCCGGTCCGGGCCCGGCAGTACGCCGCCGTGGTCGCGTCCGGCCGCTCGGACCTGCCGAACCAGATCAACAACGTGCTGGCCTTCCCCGGCGTCTTCCGCGGCCTGCTCGACGCCCGCGCCCGGGAGATCAGCGACGGCATGCTGCTCGCTGCGGCCGAGGCGATCGCGGCCGTCGTCAAGGACGACCAGCTCAACGCCAACTACATCATCCCGAGCGTCTTCGACCCCGCCGTCGCCAAGGCGGTGGCCGCCGCGGTCGCCGACCAGGCCCGCACCGAGCCCGGCGCCACCGTCCGGCTCACCGAGGACAACGGCGTCACCCCCTGAGCTCCACCTCGTGCCGGTCCCCCCGGGGGCCGGCACGAGGGGTGGGTCCCCGGCCGGGGCGACCGCGGATCCGCCCGGATCGGGGGACGGCGGCCGGGAGTCCGAGCGGGCATCATGGCCGGGTGCCCGAGTTGCCCGAGGTGGAGGCGCTGGCCGCGTTCCTCCGCACGAACGCCGTCGGCCGGGTCGTGACGCGGGTCGACCTGGCCGCCGTCCAGGCGATCAAGACCTTCGACCCGCCGCTGACCTCGCTGGCCGGCCTCGAGCTGACCGGCGTCGCCCGGCACGGCAAGTTCCTCGACCTCGACGTCTCCGGCCTGCACCTGGTCGTCCACCTGGCGCGCGCCGGCTGGCTGCACTGGCGCACCGGGCTGCCGACCGCGCCGCCGAAGCCGGGGAAGGGCCCGCTGGCGCTGCGCGCCCACCTCGACGACGGCAACGGCTTCGACCTCACCGAGCAGGGCACCCGCAAGGGGCTGGCGGTCTACGTCGTCCGGACGCCGGCCGAGGTCCCCGGGATCGCCCGGCTCGGCCCCGACGCGCTCGAGGTGGACCGGGAGGCGTTCGCGGCGCTGCTGGCCGGCCGCTCCGGGCAGCTGAAGGGCGCGCTCACCGATCAGACGCTGGTCGCCGGCATCGGCAACGCCTACTCCGACGAGATCCTGCACGCGGCCCGGCTCTCGCCGTTCAAGATGGCCGACAAGCTGACCGAGGACGAGGTCGTCCGGCTCTACGACGCGGTGCGGGCCACGCTGACCGACGCGCTGGAGCGCCAGGTCGGTCAGCAGGCCGCGACGATGAAGGGCGAGAAGCGCTCCGGGCTGACGGTGCACGCGCGCACCGGGCTGCCCTGCCCGGTGTGCGGGGACACCGTCCGCGAGGTCAGCTTCGCCGACACCTCCCTGCAGTACTGCCCGACCTGCCAGACCGGCGGCAAGCCCCTGGCCGACCGGCGGCTGTCCAAGCTGCTGCGCTGATCGGGCCGTTCGTGCTGGTCACCGTCGACCTGTTCAGCGCGCTGATCGACTCCCGAGCGGGTGGCTCGGCGGCGCTCGCGCGGATCACCGGTGCCGACGGCGCGGCCCTCTACGACGTGTGGGACGCCGCCAACAAGGCCTCCCAGCGCGACGAGGCAGCCTGGGTGCCGTTCGCCGAGCACAGCCGCCGGGCGCTGGCCACCGCCTACGCGCAGCTCGGGGTGGACCGCGACCCCGACGGCGACGCCGCCGAGCTGCTGGCCTCGGTGGGGAACTGGCCGCTGTGGCCGGACGTCGAGGCGGGCCTGTCGGCGATCGGCGCGCGGCACCGGGTCGGGGTGCTGTCCAACGTCGACGACGCCGTCTTCGCCCGCACCCGCGTCGCGCCCCTGGTGGACGACGTCGCCGTCCTCACCTCCGAGCGGCTGCGGGCCTACAAGCCGGCCGCCGCCCTCTACCGGCGCGCCCTCGACCGCGCCGGGGGCCGGCTGGTGCACGTGGCCACCTCGGCGCGGGACGTGCGCGGCGCCCTGGCCGCCGGCATCGACGTCGTCCGGCTGCGCCGCCCGGGGCACGTGCTCGACCCGCAGGGCGGGACGCCGCAGCGCGAGGCGGGGGACCTGCCCGAGGTGGCCCGGCTCCTGACCTGAACGGAACCGGCTCAGGGCGTGGCCCCCTGCAGGGCCCCGCCGCGACCTCGCGAGTGGTGGGGGGCAGGAGGTCCTTCCTCAGCCGAGGATCTGGCGGGTCACCGCGGCCTGCTCGGTGAGGACGCCGCCGATCACCTGCTGGGTCTCGTTGATCCGCCCGACGACGGCCGCGATGGCCTGCAGCGCGGCGACCACGCGCTCGACCTGGCCCTGGATCGCGGTGACCTTCGCGTCGACGTCCCTGGTCGCCCGTGCGGTCTCCAGCGCCAGCTCCTTGACCTCCCCGGCGACGACGGCGAACCCGCGGCCGGCCTCCCCGGCCCGCGCCGCCTCGATCGTGGCGTTGAGCGCGAGCAGGTTGGTCTGGTCGGCGATGCCGCGGATGACCTTCACGACCTTGCCGATGTCCGTGCTGGACTCCCCCAGGCCCGCGACCTCGGAGTCGGCCTCGGCGGCCAGCCGGCGGCCGTCGTCGGCCACCGCGGTCGCCGACAGCACGTTCCGTTCGACCTCGGTGATCGACTCCAGCAGCTCCCGGCCGGCCGTCTCCAGCCGTTCCGCGGCGGCGAAGCGCTCCAGCGCCTGGCCGAGCAGGAACCCGGCGCTGCGCAGCGCCTGCGCCCGGCCGGGGGACAGGGCGAGCGTCCGCGTCGCGAAGAAGTCGAGGGTGCCCACCACCTCCCCGGCGACCACGATCGGCAGGCAGACGCCGGACCGGACGCCGGCCCGCCGTGCGGCGGGGGCGCGGACGCAGTCGGTGACCTCGGCGAGGTCCTCGACGAAGACCAGGTCGCGGGCGCGCCAGGCCCGGCCGGCCAGCCCCACACCCTCCGCGAAGGACGCCGCAAGGGTCACCTCGCGGAACTCGGCACCGGCCTCGCCGGACTCCTGGCCGAAGCGGAGCGCGCGCTCAGCCGGGTCGATCCGCCAGTGGGAGGCATAGGCCCAGCCGAACCGCTCGCGCACCAGGTCCAGGGCGGTGCCGATGGCCTGCTCGGCGGTCGTGCTGCGGCTGAGCGCGGTGACGACGGCGGTCACCGCGGCCACGTTCACGCGGGCCTCGGTGGCCCGCGGGTCCTCGGCGGCGGACGGTGCTCGGCGGGGAAACAGCATCGTCGGAGTCCCTCTCCTGTGTCCGGTGTGAGGGACCTTCGACCCTGCCCCGGGGTTCGTTGAGTCCGAAGCACTTCTGTTTTGCCCCACCGAGTGGGGCACCACCGATCGGGTCAGTCGAGCTGCCGCCGCGCGGTCAGCCAGGACGCCGCCCGCGCCAGCACCGAGCTGCCCACCCCGCCGTCCCCCTGGTCGACCGGCTCGTCGGCGGCCGACCCGACGACGCTCCACCAGTCGGTGACCGGGGGCGGGGTCAGGACGTCGACCCGCTCGCCGGGCCGTGGCACGGCGACCCGGGCGCCGGACCGCTCGGCGGCGGCGCACAGCCGCTGCACCGGTTCGGCCCAGCGGTGGAACGCCAGGTTGAACGTGGCCCAGTGCACCGGGACCAGCAGCCCGCCGCCGAGGTCGCCGTGGGCCTGCACGGCCTCCTCGGGGGTCATGTGGATGTACTGCCACGCGTCGTTGTAGGCGCCGATCGGCAGCAGGGTCAGGTCGAAGGGGCCCAGCAGGGCGCCGATGCCGGCGAAGGCAGGGGTGTAGCCGGTGTCGCCGCCGAAGAAGACCCGGTGCCGCGGCCCGGCGATGGCCCAGGAGGCCCACAGCGTGGTGTCCCGGGCGAAGAACCGGCCGGAGAAGTGCCGGGCCTCGGTGCAGGTGATGGTCAGCCCCGCGACGACGGCCGCGCCGTCCCAGTCCAGCTCGACGATGCGCTCCTCCGGCACGCCCCACCCGCGCAGGTGCGCCCCGATGCCCAGGGGCACCAGGAACGGGGCGGTCTGGGTGCGCAGCAGCTCGCGGACGGTGGGCAGGTCGAGGTGGTCGTAGTGGTCGTGCGATACGAGGACGGCGTCGACCGGCGGCAGCTCGGCGAGCGGACCGGGCACCGGGTGCAGCCGGGTGGGGCCGAGCAGCGGGGAGGGCGAGACGCGATCCCCCCACACCGGGTCGACCAGCACCCGGCGGCCGTCGACCTCGATGAGCGCGCTGGAGTGCCCGAACCAGGTGACGGCCAGCTCCCCGGCCTCGGCCGGCAGCGCGGGGCGGGCCAGCGGCACCGGTCGGGCGGGCAGCCCGGTGTGCCGCTCCTCGTGCATCTGGCGCAGCAGCCCCCGCCGCGCGCTGGCCGGGGGCAGCGCGGGGGTGGTCATCCGGTTGTGGAACCGGCCCTCGGAGAACTGCGGCGACTTCCCGGCGTACCTGCGTACCTCCCGGCGGTTGGCGCCGAGCGCCGTGGGTAGGCCCCGGGCGGCGCGGGCGACCCAGACGGCGGGCCCGGCGAGAGTGGCGGCGACGGCGAAGGCGGTGCGGCGGGCAGCGGGGGACGGCACGACCGCCAGCATCCCAGCGGAGTGCGCCTGCGCGCCGCGTCAGGGGTCGACGTCCTCCGCCGGGTCGGGGAAGTCGAACGGCGCGGCCGGGTCCTCGCCCTCGGCCGCGACCACCGCCTCCACCGTGACCTCTCCGGCGTCCTCGAACACGAACGTCACCGGGATCGACTGCGACGACCGCAGCGGCGTCCGCAGGTCCTCCAGGACGACCGAGGGGGCGCCCTCGGCACCGACGTACACGTTGTCGTCGGGCGGGACGGCGATGGTCCCGGGCGCTCCGCCCGCGACCAGCTCGGCATCGGTGAAGTCGGGCCCGCGCACGTCGAGGAGGGTGTCGGCCTCGGATCCGTCGTTGGCGATGGCGAGGAACAGCCGGGCGTCCTCGCCCTCCTCGTGGACCCCGTCGAGCGGGAACTCGAGCTGGACCTGCAGCAGCTTGATCGTCTCGTCGACGACGACGTCGGGGCCCACCGCGCCGCTGTCGTCGACGTCGGGGAGCTCGTCACCGGCACACCCGGCCAGTGCCAGGACGACGGCGAGGGTGGGCAGCGGCAGTCGGCGGGCGCTTCCGCTGGGGGACACGGGTTCTCCTTCTCGTGGACGGCGTCGGGACGGCACCTACCCGTGCGGTTGTGCTGGATACCAACTGTTGCCGTACTGCAATGAAAGCGTCACGATGACCGGCGTGACGGCCGCCGAGGACGACGTGCTCATCGCCCTGGCCCGCGGGGTCGTGGGGGTCACCACCCGGGCGGCGGGCCGGCTCGGGGGCGTCTCGGTGACGCAGCTGCGCGCGCTCACCGTGCTGCGGGGGCGCGAGGGAGCCAGGCTGGCCGGGCTGGCCGGGGCCCTGGGCGTCACCGTGTCCACGGCGAGCCGTCTGGTCGACCGGCTCGTGGCCGCCGGCCTGGCCGAGCGGCGGCCCTCACCGCGCACGCGCCGGGAGGTCGCCCTCGAGCTCAGCGCCGCCGGGGCCGCGCTGCTCGACCGCTACGACGCGCTGCGGCTGACCGAGCTGCGGGCCGCGCTCGACGCCCTCCCTCCCGGCCGACGGGGCGAGGTGCTCGCCGCCCTGGGCGAGTTCGGGACTGCGCTGGACTCCCCGCCGGAGCCGGAGGCCGAGGTGGCGGCGGAGCCCGACCCGACCCCGGTGCCGACCGAGCCCGAGGGCGGCGACCCCGCGTGCTGGCAGGCGCGCGTGTGCCCCGCCTGCGGGCGGCTGGCCGACGAGGACCCGCCCACGCGCTGCGCGGCCTGCGGCGAGCTGCTGCCGGCCGGCTGACCGAGCTCAGGCGGCGCCGCGGAGGTGCCGGGCCGAGGCCGCGAAGTCGGCCAGCGCGCGGCGCAGCGCCACCCCGAGCCGGTCGGAGCGCACGTGCAGCTCGTCGCGCACGTCCAGCGGCAGCCCGCTGTCGGGCAGTTGCGCCTGCAGCGCGAGGTCCTCGGCGAGCACCCGGCGCTGGATGGCCACCTCGCGGGCGACGTCGTCCGGCCAGGGCAGCCGCGCCCCGGGGCCCGCCGACACCAGCATCCGGGTGTAGACGCGGGTGGAGTCGGCGTCCTCCGGCTGCAGCAGGCACAGGATCGTCGTCACGGCGCCGGTGTCGGGGGAGTCCAGCCGCAGCCGCAGCTGGAACGGCGCCCGGTAGGTGTAGGTGGCGCGGCGCCGGACCGGCGGGCCGGCCACGCCGTCGGGGTGGTGCGGCGTCTCGTACGGGCGCTCCAGCTCCGCGCGGAACCCGCCCTCCTCCGGGACGACGTCGAAGGCGGGCACCTCGGCGGCGTCCGCGGAGCCGCCGATCCGGCTGTGCACGAACGGCGCGTGCGCCACGTCGAAGAAGGTGTCGGCCAGCGGCCCGGCGGGGCCCGGCGAGCGGACCGGCGGCAGCCAGGTGCTCACGAACCGGCGGTCGCCGTCCTCCGGCACGTCCAGGGGCACGTCGTGCGGCTCGGCGGGGGCCAGCCAGACGACGCCGAGGCGCTCGACGACGGCGAACGCGGGCGGCTCGACCTCCAGCCCGTGCGCGGTGCGGCGCAGCAGCCAGGTGCGGCCCAGCAGCCGGACCTGCAGCCAGCCCCCGGGGACCAGCTCCCGGGACAGTGCGACGGGGTGCCACGCGTGCTCCAGGGACCGGTCGAGGTTGCCGAACACCGGGCCGCGCGGCTCCTCCGGCGGCGGCGCCGGCTCGGTGGCCGTGCCGGCGGACGGGCGCGGCGGGACGGCAGCGGCCGTCGGCTCGGGCGCCAGCCAGACCCAGCCGTGCCGCTCCTCGACGGCCCAGGGCATCGCCAGGTCCGCCCGCGGCGGGGGTGAGCCGTCGGGGCCGAGGGACGGGATGGACACGCAGTGGCCCTCGGCGTCGAACCGCCACCCGTGGTACGGGCACTGCAGTCGGCCCCCGACGACCGTCGCCGCCGCCAGCGGCACCAGCCGGTGCGGGCAGCGCGCGGGGAAGGCGCTCACCTCACCGCCGGGCCGGAGCCGGACCACCACGTACGGCCGGCCTCCGGCGCCCACCGGCACCGGCGTCGTCCCGACCTCGGCGGCGCGGGCCACCGGGAACCACCCCGTCGACGTCGTCCCAGGCGTGTCCATGACCCATTGCAGCGCGGCCGCGTTCCCGCCCGGTTACGGACGCCGGACGGTCAGGCAACGTCGGCGACGGGCCCTGCGCCCGATCGGCGGATCGTCCGACACGGTTCCGTCTCGAACAGCACACGGCGGGTCGACACGTCTCTACAGTGATCACGATCACACAGCAGGTTCCCAGTCCTGACAGGGGAGGGCGCACCGTGACACCACCCGCCGAACGCCGGTTGCTCACACCGGAGGAGTACGAGCAGGCCCAGGCCTCACCCGAGTTCGCGGAGCTCAAGCGGCGGTTCCGTCGGTTCGCGTTCCCGATGACGGTCGCGTTCCTGGTCTGGTACCTGCTCTACGTCCTGCTCTCGACCTACGCGCCGGACTTCATGTCCACGCCGGTCTTCGGCAACGTGAACCTCGGGATCCTGCTCGGCCTCGCGCAGTTCGTGACGACGTTCGTCATCACGCACCTCTACGTCGCCCACGCCGACCGGCGCACCGACCCGATCGCCGACGAGATGCGCGAGCGGCTGGAGCACCACGACTACGCGCGTCACCGGGACGCGTCGATGGACGAGGAGATCACCCGTGGCCGCTGAGGTGCTCGCCGCCGAGAGCGCGACGATCGGCAACCCAGCGATCAACATCGCGATCTTCGGGGTCTTCGTCGCCATCACGCTGGTCATCACGTTCCGGGCCAGCCGGACGAACAAGAGCGCGGCCGACTACTACGCGGCCGGCCGCAACATCAGCGGGACGCAGAACGGCCTGGCCATTGCCGGCGACTACCTCTCGGCGGCCTCCTTCCTGGGCATCGCCGGCGCCATCGCGGTGTTCGGCTACGACGGGTTCCTGTACTCGATCGGCTTCCTCGTCGCCTGGCTGGTGGCGCTGCTGCTGGTCGCGGAGCTGATGCGCAACACCGCGCGGTTCACGATGGCCGACGTCCTCGCCTTCCGGATGCGGCAGGGGCCGGTGCGCACCGCCGCGGCCATCTCCACGCTGGCGGTGTCGCTGTTCTACCTGCTGGCGCAGATGTCCGGCGCCGGCGGCCTGGTCACCCTGCTGCTGGGGGTCACCGGTGAGGCGGCCCAGGCGCTCGTGGTCGTGCTGGTCGGCGCGCTGATGATCATCTACGTGCTCGTCGGCGGCATGCGCGGCACCACCTACGTGCAGATCATCAAGGCCTCGCTGCTCATCGCCGGCGCGCTGGTCATGACCGTGTGGGTCCTGGGCCTCTACGGCTTCAACCTGTCGGCGCTGCTCGGCGGCGCGGTGGACCAGGCCGTCGAGGGCCGCGACGTCCTGGCACCCGGGGCGCAGTACGGCGCGACCGACACCTCCAAGCTGGACTTCGTCTCCCTGGGCCTCGCGCTGGTGCTCGGGACGGCAGGCCTGCCGCACGTCCTGATGCGCTTCTACACCGTGCCGACGGCGAAGGACGCCCGTCGCTCGGTGGTCTGGGCGATCTGGCTGATCGGCATCTTCTACCTGTTCAGCCTGATCATCGGCTACGGCGCCGGTGCCCTGGTGGGCCCCGAGACGATCCTCGGCGCGCCGGGCGCGGTGAACTCGGCCGCGCCGCTGCTGGCCTTCGAGCTCGGCGGCACGGTCCTGCTGGGCATCATCGCCGGCGTCGCGTTCGCCACGATCCTCGCGGTCGTCGCGGGCCTGACGATCACCGCGTCGGCGTCGTTCGCGCACGACGTGTACGCCTCGGTGATCAAGAAGGGCAACGTGCCGCCGAACGGCGAGGTGAAGGTCGCGCGCATCACCGCCGTCGTGATCGGCGCGATCTCCATCGGGCTGGGCATCCTGGCGCTGCAGGCCGGGCTGAACATCGCCTTCCTGGTGGCGCTGGCCTTCGCCGTCGCCGCCTCGGCGAACCTGCCGACCATCCTCTACACGCTGTTCTGGAAGCGCTTCACCACCCAGGGCGCGCTGTGGTCGATGTACGGCGGGCTGATCGCCTGCATCGTCCTGATCATCTTCTCGCCGGTGGTGTCGGGTGCGCCGATCGTGGAGGCGACCGGCAAGAGCACCTCGCTGATCCAGGGGGTCGACTTCTCCTGGTTCCCGCTCAACAACCCGGGCCTGGTGTCCATCCCGCTGTCGTTCTTCCTGGGCTGGCTGGGCACCGTCCTGTCGAAGGAGAAGCCGAACGAGGCCAAGTGGGCCGAGCTCGAGGTGCGGGCGCTCACCGGCATCGGGGCGGAGAAGGCCGTCCAGCACTGAAAGGACCCCCTCCTCCCCACCCCTCGCTCCGCTCGGGGCGGGGCCCGGGAGGGGGCCGTTCCATTCCGTTGCGTGGCCGAGGCGCGCGTCCCGTCGGGGGCGCGCGCCTCGTGCGCTGCTCAGGCGGCCCGGGCCGCGGGGGCGGCGTCGGGGGCCAGGACGGCGTCCACGACGGGGACGGCGCGGTGCGCTCGCCGGTGGCGCACGGCCCAGCGGCTGACCAGGCCGGTGAGGACGACCAGGCCGGCCAGGGTGTGCTGGCCTGGTGCGGTGACCGCGACGGCGAGCGCCGCGGCGTAGACCACCGTCAGCAGGACGGCGGGGAGGGACAGGTGCACGGTGCTTCCTCCTGGGGGGCGGAGGCGTCCCGCCGGCCGGCAGCCGGGTCGCCGAGGACCCGGCCGCCGGCGCGGCGACGGCGCAGGACAGGAGCCTCAGCAGGTCACTTGAGCATGTCCTTGGCCTTCTGGAGGAACGACTGCCCCGGCTGCTGCGGGGTCGGGAACAGCCGCGGGTCGCCGGGCGGCAGGATCGGTGCGTCGGCGGTCGCCTCGATCGGGCGGGCGGAGAACTGGCCGCGGCCGTCGACCGACGGGCCCGACGCCCAGCGGCCGGCCGAGGCCTCGGGGCCGTCGGAGGCGTCGATGAAGGTGTAGCCCAGGTCGCCGACCTCCTCCTCCAGCGGGAACGCCTCCGGCACCGGGATGCCCTCGAGGCCGTCGTCCTTGAGCTCCTCGATCGCGGCCAGCCACTGCTGCTGGTGGTAGTGGTCGCGGGTGATGAGGAACCGCAGCATGTCCTTGACCCCGGGGTCGTCGGTCATGTTGTAGAGCCGGGCGACCTGCAGGCGGCCCTGCATCTCGGCGGTGGCGTTGTACATGAAGTCGGCCATCAGGTTGCCGCTGGCGGTGACGTACGCGCCGGTCCAGGGGTTGCCCATGCTGTCCATGTAGGAGGCGCCGGCGCCGTTGACGATCGGGTGCTGCGGGTTGTGCTGGCCGTAGCCGGCGGCGGCCTCCTTGGTGCGGTCGGCGGCGTCCGGCTTGAGCGGGATGTGGTCGAGCAGCCGGTCGATCATCGTCACGATCATCTCGACGTGGGCCAGCTCTTCCGTGCCGATCGCGAGGAGCAGGTCCTTGTACTTGCCGGGCAGCCGGCAGTTCCAGCCCTGCAGCAGGTACTGCGTGGCGACGGTCATCTCGCCCCACTGACCGCCGAGGACCTCCTGCATCTTGCGGGCGAAGTCCGGGTCCGGACCGTCGGGCTTTGCCTCGTACTGCAGGGCGTGGGTGTGCGTGAACACGGGTGCTCCCTTGCGTCGTCGCGACCACCGCCGATGCGGTGACACCAGGGATCTGCCCGCGCCCGGTGGCCCGCCCGTGCCGGTCTCTGGCCCCCCGGTGCCAACCTCACGGGAGCGGAGTGGCAGGGACGCGGGATCCGCGCCGTGGCACTCCGCTCAGCGGTCGGGGAGCTGCACGATGAGGGTCAGCGAGGCGCCGTCGGCGTCCCACACCACCTGCCCGCCGAGCTCCCGAGTCTGTCGCCGGACCGACCACAGGCCCAGCCCCGTGAGGTCCGGCGGCGGCAGCTCGGCACCCAGGTGCCCGATCAGCCGCTCGGGGTGCGCGACGGCCTGGGTCAGCGCGAGGTCCACCCAGGCCGGGCGGCAGGTGAGCGCCAGCCGCACCGGCGCGCCCGCCCCGTGCCGGTGCGCGTTCTCCAGCAGGTTGATGAGGATCCGCTGGACCCGGGCGTCGGCCACCCGCACGTCCGCAGCGTCCTCGCCGAACGCCACGGTCAGCTGGTGCGCGGGGAGCCCGGAGGCGGTCACCGAGGCGTGCACGACGTCCGTCAGCCGGCGCGAGGTCGGGGTCCGCGACGCGGCGCCACCGGCGGCCGCCGCCGTCCGCAGCATGGAGGACAGGTGGGCGGTCTGGGCGCGGGCCAGCTCGAGCACCTCGTCGGGGTCGACGACGTCCTGGCCCAGCGAGCCGAGCAGGGCCTCCAGCGAGGCCAACGGCGTGCACATGTCGTGGCACAGGGCGCGCACCACCGCGTCGTCGGCGCTGGCCGGCCGCGGTCGGGTACGGCGGGGCAGGCCGGCCCGGACCCGACGGGCCAGGCCGGAGAGCAGCCGCGGCGGGGTGTGCCAGGTCGAGGGGTTGGCGGCGAGGGTCATGGGCACCTCCATCGTGCGCAACCGGTGAGCCCGTGCCGGTGCGCGGCGACCGTCGGGGGGAGTGGCAGGTGACCGACGCCGGTGCTGAGCGCCGCCCTGTCGATGTCGTGCTGGTGGACGACCACCCGCTGTTCAGCCGTGGTCTGGCGCTGCTCCTGCCCGGCGTGAGTGACGGGCGGGTGAGGGTCGTCGGGACGACGGATGACGCCTCGGCGGCGGCCGCCCTCGTGCGCCGGCACCACGCCGACGTCGCCGTCGTCGACCTGCACATGCCGCCCCCGGGCGGGACGCGGGCGATCGCGGCGATCCTCCGGACCGACCCGATGGTCCGGGTCGTGGCCCTCTCCGGTATGGCCGAGACGGAGGACGCCATCGAGGCGCTGCGGGCGGGCGCGGCCGGCTACCTGCCGAAGACCGCCGACCCCGAGCACCTGGTCCGCCCGCTGCTGGCGGTCCTCGACGGCTGGTCGGTCGTCCCCGACGACCTGCTGCGCCGGCTGCTGGACGACGCCACCCCCACCGGTGAGCAGGGGATCCCCGAGCGGCTGACCGCCGACGAGCGCCGGCTGTGGCGGCTGGTGGCCGACGGCGCCCCGACGGTGGAGATCGCCACCACGCTGCACGTGTCCGAGCGGACCGCCAAGCGGCTGGTCGCCGCCCTGCTGCGCAGCCTCGGGGTGACCACCCGGGTGGAGGCCGCCGCGCTCGCGGGCCGGGTGAACCTGGGGAAGTCGACGGGCCGGCAGGGCTGACCTCCGGAACGGTGCCGGATCGGAGGTCATGGCTCCCCGCGCTACCCACGAACGGAGACCGGCACGCGCGGCTAGGGTCGCCCGGTGACCGCGCCGACCGTCCTCTCCGGGCTGCCGCCGGCATGAGCGCGGTCGCCTGCGTCGACATCGGGTCGACCTGGACCAAGGCCGCCCTCGTCGACCTCCCGGGCGGCGTGCTCCTGGCCCGCGCGCAGGCACCCACCGACGCCGACGACGTCGTCCGCGGGGTGCTCGCCGCCACCGCCGCCTTCCCCGACGCGCCGGTGCTCGCCTGCTCGAGCGCCGGCGGCGGGCTGCGGCTGGCGGTGGTCGGGTACGAGGAGCTGATCAGCGCCGAGGCCGGGCACCGTGCCGCGCTGTCGGCCGGGGCCCGCGTCGTCCACGTGGCCGCCGGCCGGCTGTCGGAGGCGGCGCTGGCGCGGCTGTGGGCGGCCGAGCCGGACGTCGTCCTGCTCGTCGGCGGCACCGACGGCGGCGAGTCCTCGGTGCTGCGGCACAACGCGGTGGCGCTGGCCTCGGGGGTCAGGTCCGTCCCCGTCGTGCTGGCCGGCAACGCCGCCGTCCGGGACGAGGTCGCGGCGCTGCTGCGCGCGGGCGGCGTGCCCGTCACCGAGACCGCCAACGTGCTGCCCGACATCGGCCGGCTGGCCCCGGAGCCGGCGCGGGCGGCGATCCGGGAGGTGTTCCTCCGGCACGTCATCGGCGGCGACCGGCTGTCGACCGACCCGCGGCTGCGCGAGTGGGTGCGCACGGTGACGCCGGACGCCGTCCTCGCCGGGGTGTCGGTGCTCGCGGCCGGCCGGGCGGGCGCCGACGTCCCGGGGGTCGTCGTGGTGGACGTCGGCGGCGCGACCACCGACGTCTACTGCGTGCCCGACCCGGACGCGGAGCAGGCGTCGCTGGGCCGCGAGGCGGTCGGGGTCCCGGCGGCGCGGCGCACCGTCGAGGGCGACCTCGGGGTCGAGGCGAGTGCGGACGCGCTGCGTGCGGCTGCCGCGGCGGAGGAGGTCCCGCTGCCCGGGGCGGACCCGCTCGACCTCGGGACGGCGGCCGCGACCATCGCGCTGCGCCGGCACCTGCGCGCGGAGGCGGCCTACGGCGGTGGCGCCGGGGCGCGCGCCGTCGGCCTGGTCGTGCTGTCCGGCGGGGTGTTCCGGCACGGCGCGCCCGACGCGGTGGACGCCGCTGCGGCGCGGATCGCCGCCGACCGCGGGGGAGCCGGCGGCGTGCTGGCCGGTGCCGAGGTCGCCGTCGACGTCCGGTACGTGCTGGCCGCGGCGGGCCTGCTGGCCGCTGACGCTCCCGCCGCGGCGGCGGGCCTGCTCAGCGCGGGGCGAGCGTTCCGGCCCACGTCCCGGACGACGCCGCCGCGGTGAAGCCGGCGACGTCCGCGGCGGCGAGGTCCACCGCCGCGTAGCCACCGCTGCCGGCGCCGACGCAGGCGACCACCGTGGCCAGCCCCGCACGGCGCTGGAACACGCTCTGCCGCACCCGCCACCCCACGACGGCGCGGCGCTGCAGCACCGCCTGCTCCCGGACCAGCCAGCCGCCGCGGACGCTGAACGAGCGCGGCCCCGCCCGGTGCCCGAGCGACCGGTACCGCCCGATCCCCATGGGCACGCCGAGCACGGTGAGCACGCCGCCGGCGACGAGCAGCCACCACCAGCCGAGGGTGGCGGTCGCGAGGACCCCCGCCGCGGCGACCAGCAGGCCGGCCACCAGCGCCCGGACCAGCCGCCGGCGCCGTGCCGCGGGCGGGTGCGCGGTCAGCGGTCCGGGGTCCTCGACCAGTCGCCCCAGCAGCGCCTGCGCCTCCGACCGCGGGCCCAGCGGCAGCAGCTGGCCGCGCCGGTTGGCCTGGCCCAGCCCGGTGACCAGGGCGTTGACCCGGGCGGCGCGCACCCACCGCATGCCCAGCCCCTCGCTCAGCGTGCCGCCGCGGATGCGGTCGACCTCCAGCTCGGTGTGCCGCCGGGTGAGCAGCCCGCGGACGGCGACCAGCGACCCGCCCCGCCGGACCAGCCGGAACCGCCAGTTGACCAGCGCCGCGCCGACGACCGCGGCCAGCGCCAGCAGTGGCACCGCGACCGCCAGCGCGCCGAGCGCGATGCGGGGGTCGGACAGGTCGGGGCCGGCGACCTCGGGCACCAGACCGTCGGGCAGCTCGTCGACGAACCGGAACAGCGCACCCACCGCGGCCAGCGGGACGACCAGGTAGCTGCCGACCAGCGGCGCGTACAGCAGCCAGCGGTCGTCGAAGCGGGCGAACTCCTCCTCGGCCGGCTCCTCGGGCTCCGCCGTCCCCGGCGCGGCCGCCGGGCCGGTCGCGACGCGGCGGGCCAGCAGCCGGGTCCGCAGCCGGTCGCCCTCGGCGGCCGGCACGCCGTCGATGACGACCTCCTCCTGGTTCACGCCCACCGACCCGGCCGCGGCGTCGATGCGCACCCGCACGAGGCCGAACAGCCGGTGCAGCAACGGCGTCTCGACCTCGACGCCGCGGATGCGGTCGTTGGGCACCGTGCGCACCGAGCGGGCCAGCAGCCCGCGGGTCACCACCAGCGCCGTCGGCCCGTCGACGTAGCTGAACCGCCACCAGCCCAGCGCGGCCGCGACGAGCGACAGCACGGTGATCGCGACGGCCAGCAGGGCGACCGTGGTCAGCCCGTCGTCGAAGCCGACGACCGCGGCGAGCGGGATGAGCAGCGGCACCAGTTGGCGGGCCTGCCGGAACGTGACGGTGTGCACCAGCACGATGCGCGGCGACGTCCGCCGGGCCTCGACGTCGGGCGCCGGTGCGGCCGGGGCGGCCGGGAGTCCCTCGGGGGAGGTCATGTCGCCTCGTCGCGGACCAGCTCGGCCCGGCGGGCGAGGTCGTCGGCCACCCGCCGGGCGACGTCGGCCTCCAGGTGCAGCACCCGCACGGTGCCCTGGCTGGAGGCGGTCAGCACGGCGACCGTGGCCAGGCCGAACAGCTGCTGGAGGACGCCGCGGGTCACGTCGACGGTCTGGATGCGCGAGATCGGGACCAGCGTCCAGGTGCGGGTCAGCCAGCCGGTGAGCGTGTAGACGGCCTCGTCGGTGACCTCCCAGTGGTGCACCCGGTAGCGGAACCGGGGCCGGACGCCGATCGCCACGACCGCGTACACCAGCAGCAGGGCCGGCAGCACCCAGCGCAGCACCGGCACGGGGCCGCCCACGGGGACGAAGAGCACGAAGGCCGCCACCAGGGCCCCGTAGAACAGGGTGCCCAGCACCCCCTCGGTGACCCACAGCCCGATGGCGGAGCGGGACAGCGCCCAGGCGGGGTCACGGACCGGCGCGGTGGTCTCGGCAGTCATCGCCGCCCATCCTCGCAGCCGGGCGGCGTGCGGCCGCGTGTCACGATGGGGTGTGTGATGCCGCAGCAGGTCCCGACCGTCCCCGCCGGCGAGCTCCCCGGCGACGCCGTCGTCCTCGACGTCCGCGAGGACGACGAGTGGGTGCACGGGCACATCGAGGGCGCGACGCACATCGCGATGGGCGAGGTGCCGGCCCGGCTCGACGAGCTGCCCGAGGGTGACCCGCTCTACGTGGTGTGCCGCAGCGGCGGGCGCTCGGCGCGGGTGGCCGCGTGGCTCAACGCCAACGGTTTCGACTCGGTCAACGTCGGCGGCGGGATGGGGGAGTGGGAGGCGGCCGGCCGGCCCATGGTCAGCGAGACCGGCCAGCCGCCCTTCGTGCGCTGAGCGGAGCGCCAGGGGTGAGGGATCCTCGCCCCTGGCACTCCGCTCAGCTCTCCACGGGGCGCTCGGCGAAGCGGGCGCGCAGGTCCTTCTTCGAGAACTTGCCGACGCTGGTCTTGGGCACCTCGTCGATGAACTCGACGGCGTCGGGCAGCCACCACTTGGCGACCTGGGGCCGCAGGTGCTCGAGCACCTCCTCCTCGGTCATCGTCTCGCCCGGCTTGACGACGACGCAGGCCAGCGGGCGCTCGTCCCACTTCGGGTGCGGGATGCCGACGACCGCCGCCTCCTTCACCTTCGGGTGGCTCATGATCACGTTCTCGAGGTCGACCGAGCTGATCCACTCGCCGCCGGACTTGATGAGGTCCTTGGTGCGGTCGGCGATGCGGATCGAGCCGTACTCGTCCATGGCCGCCACGTCGCCGGTGCGCATCCAGCCGTCCGGGGTGGACAGCACCACGCCGGCGTCGGGGTTGTAGTAGTCCTGGGCGCACCACGGGCCGCGGACCTGCAGCTCACCGGTGGCCTTGTCGTCCCACGGCTGCGGCTCGAACGTCTCGGCGTCGACGATGCGCGCCTCCACCCCGAGGAACGGGATGCCGGCGCGCGCCCGCTGGGTGGCCTTGGTCTCCTCGTCAGCGTCGAGGAACCGGCGGGGCAGCACGCCCGAGGAGGCCACCGGGTGGGTCTCGGTCATGCCCCAGGCCTGCAGGATCGCCAGGCCGATCTGCTCGCGGTAGGCCTCCGAGAGCGCCTTGGGCACCGCCGAGCCGCCGCAGCCGATGCAGCGCAGCTTGTGCTCGCGGCCGGCCAGGTGCGGCAGCACGCCCTGCCAGATGGTCGGGACGCCGGCGGTGAAGGTGACGCCCTCGTCGATGATCAGGTCGGCCAGGGCCTGCGGCTGCATCATCGG
Source organism: Geodermatophilus sp. SYSU D00965 (assembly GCF_054050075.1). Classification (NCBI taxonomy): domain Bacteria; kingdom Bacillati; phylum Actinomycetota; class Actinomycetes; order Geodermatophilales; family Geodermatophilaceae; genus Geodermatophilus; species Geodermatophilus sp. SYSU D00965. Next base: position 42,910 of record NZ_JBJGYQ010000025.1, read on the forward strand.
CCCCGGCATGACCAGCGAGGCGCCGGCGGCCGGGGCGGCCTGGGCGATCCCCCACGCGTTGGCGTGGAACATCGGCACGACCGGCATCGCGACGTCCTGGATGCCCAGGCCGAACGCGTTGGGCGCCATCACGCCCATCGTGTGCAGCCAGGTCGAGCGGTGGCTGTAGACGACGCCCTTGGGGTTGCCGGTGGTGCCGCTCGTGTAGCACATCGACGCGGCCCGGTACTCGTCGGTGACGTGGAAGTCGACCGGGGAGGCCTCGGCGAGCAGCGCCTCGTAGTCGAGCACCCGCGGGTCGTCGGGGATCTCGTTGTCCCCGCCGTCGTCCATGACCACGACGTGCTTGACCGTCTTCATGGTGTCGATCAGCGGCCACAGCAGCGGCAGGACCGTGCGGTCGGCGAAGACGACCTCGTCCTCGGCGTGGTTGGCGATGTAGGTCAGCTGCTCGGGGAACAGCCGGATGTTGAGGGTGTGCAGCACCCGGCCGGTGGACGGCGCCGCGAAGTACAGCTCCAGGTGGCGCTGGCTGTTCCACCCGAAGGTGCCCACGCGCCCGTCCTCGGAGATGCCCAGGGTGTCGAGCACCCCGCCCAGCTTCCGGGTGCGCTGAGCCCACTCCGCGTACGTCGTCCGGGTGATCCCGCCGGGCCCGGCGGTGGCGATGGTGCCGTCGCCGTAGTGCTGCTCGACGTGCCGGAAGATCGCATCGATGGTCAGGGGGTAGTCCTGCATGAGCCCGCGCATGGCCGCATCGTGCCAGTGAGCTGGCTCACGATCTACCGGTGAGTACCGCCCGGGCGCCGACCTCGCCGCGTGGCCGCCGGACCCGCGTCGTGCCGCGAGGTCGGCGACGACACCGGGGCTCTGGAGCCCGGTCGGAGGCCGGAGGTCGACAGATCAGCGGAGCACCACGGGCAGCTGCGCCAGGCCGCGGATGACGAACTCCGGGCGGCGCACCGGCTCCCCGCCCAGCTCCAGCCGCGACGTGCGGTCCAGCAGCGCACCGAACGAGGCCTGCAGCTCGACGCGGGCCAGCGGCGCGCCGATGCAGAAGTGGACGCCGGCGCCGAACGAGATGTGCGGGTTGTCCGGGCGGCCCACGTCGAGGGTGTCCGGGTCGGCGAAGACGGCGGGGTCGCGGTTGGCCGCCCCCAGCAGCGCGGCGATCTTCTGGCCCTCCCGCACGGTCGCGCCGCCGATCTCGACGTCGGCGCCGGCGGTGCGCTCGAACAGCTGCAGCGGCGAGTCGAAGCGCATCAGCTCCTCGATCGCGGTGGGCAGCAGGCCGCGGTCGGCCCGGAGCCGGGCCAGCTGGTCGGGCGAGCGCAGCAGCGCCAGCAGCCCGTTGCCGGTCACGTTGACCGTCGCCTCGTGACCGGCGTTGAGCAGCAGGATGCAGGTGGTGACCAGCTCGTCCTCGGTCAGCCGGTCGCCGTCCGCGTCCCGGACGCTCACCAGGTGGCTGACCAGGTCCTCGCCGAGGTGCCGGCGCCGGTCGGCGGCCAGCTCGCGCAGGTAGGTGACGAACTCGTCCGCCGCCCGCTCGGCCGCCTCCTCGACGGCCGCGGTGCGCCCGTACTCGTACATCTTCACGATCGCGTTCGACCACGGCCGCAGCAGCGGCCGGTCGGCCTGGGGGACGCCGAGCAGCTCGGCGATGACGTCGACCGGCAGCTGCTCGGCCATGCCGGAGAGGACGTCGACCGGCTCGCTGCCCCCGGAGCGCTCGACGAGCTCGTCGACCAGCCGGCCGGCGAGGTCCTCGACCCAGGGCCGCAGCCGCTCCACGTGGCCGCGCGCGAACGCGGTGCTGACCAGCCGGCGCAGCCGCGTGTGCGACGGCGGCTCCATCTCCAGGATCGCGTTGCGGTGGATGAGGTTGAAGCTCCCGAACCGCTCCGCCGGCTGCTTGTCCCGCCAGATCCGGCCCAGCCGCCGGTCGCGCAGGACGGCGTTGCTCTCGGCGTGGGTGAAGGCCAGCCACAGGCCCAGCCCCTCGTGCCACTGCACCGGCGCCTGTGCCCGTGCCCGGGCGAACGCCGGGTAGGGGTCGGCCACGACGGCGGGGTCGGTGAGGTCGAGCAGCGGGGCTGTGCTGGTCACCCCACGCAGCCTATGAGGGCGGTCGCGGGCGTCCCCCTACCCTCGTCCCATGGCCCGCTCCGCGACCCGCAAGCGCTCCGCTCCCCCCGCCGCGTCGTCCGCCACGGACGGCGGCGTCAACCCGAAGGCGCCCTGCCCGTGCGGCTCGGGCCGCCGCTACAAGCACTGCCACGGCTCGGGCTACGCGCCGCCGGTGACCCGGCCCTTCGAGGGGCTGCCCGGTGAGCCGCACTGGGTCGCCCTGCGCGAGCTGGTGCCCGCGGCCACCGTGCCGCTGACGACCACCGACGGCCGGGACGTCACCCTGGCCAGCGTGCTGCCCGGCGGGGCTCCCGCGCTGGTGCGGGCCAACGGCGAGATCCTGCTCGGCGTCCAGCTGCAGACCTCCTCCGACGACGTCAGCCGCGACCTGGGGACGGCGCTGGCGGCGGCCCTCGAGGCGCCCACCGGTGCCCCGGTCGACCCCGGTCCCATCGGCGGCGCCGGCTCGGCCGGGCCACGGCTGCAGGAGCTGCTCGACCTCGACGCCCCGTTCGAGGTCACCGTGCACCCCGACTTCGGCTTCTGGCTGGAGGGCACCGAGCCGTCGGCGGCGGCGCGCGCCGGACTCGAGCAGGCCAACGCTGCGGTGCTGCCCACCGAGCTGCTGCCGGGCCTGGGCGCGGCGTACTGGGTGCGCCCCTCGGCCGAGCGGGCGCACCTGCGCTGGGTGCGTCCGGAGCCGGAGGAGCGGCTGCTCGACGCGCTGGCCCGGCTGCGGGCGGCCGAGCAGGTCACCCTCGGCGAGGGCACCCGGTACGCCGGCGCCTTCCGCGCCCACGGCCTCGTCGTCCCCGTGTGGGACCTGCCCGCCGACACCCCGGCCGCCGACTGGACCGACGCGGCCACCGCGTTCCAGGACCGGCTGGAGCAGGCCCTGGCCGCGACCGAGCCGCTCACCGCCGACGAGCGCCGCGCCCGCGCCGGCCTGCTGTCCCGCCAGATCACCCTGCGCTGAGTCCCGCCGCACCGGCGGCGGGCACCACCTCCGGACGCTCGTGCCCTGTCCACCCCGGTGAGCAGGGCACGAGCCCGCCGGGGTGACGGTGCGGCCCCTCCTCGAGCTCTGCCCACGGTCGGGGGCAGAGCTCGACTGCGTTCCGGGGAGGTCTCGCGGGCGGCCGTCGACAGCCCGGGGAGCGGCGGATGTTACTCCCCAGTAAGGCCTTTCGCGACGCAGGGCCATGCGCCGCGGACGCATTGCACCCGAACGACTGCGGCGTTACGAGACCGTGACGATGGATTGGCGTCCAGGGGTTGACGGCCCCCCTTTGTTAACGCTCACACTTGTGCCGCTCGCCACGGGCGGGCCTGCGCCGGGTCGAGCGCGCAGAAATCTCGAGGAGGAGATCACGTGAGCAGAAGGCTCGGCTTCGCCGCTGTCAGCGCCACCCTGGCGCTCACGCTGGCGGCGTGCGGCGGCGAGGGTGCCGGCGGCAGTGGGGGTGCCGGCGGCGGCACCGAGGCGGAGGACCTGACGATCGGCGTCTCGATGCCGACCCAGACCTCCGAGCGCTGGATCGCCGACGGCAACAACGTCAAGGAGCAGCTGGAGGGCGAGGGCTACACCGTCGACCTGCAGTACGCCAACGACGACATCCCGACCCAGTCCCAGCAGATCGACCAGATGATCACCGAGGGTGCCGACATCCTCGTCGTCGCGGCGATCGACGGCACCGCGCTCTCCGGCCAGCTGGAGAACGCCGCCTCCAACAACATCCCGGTCATCTCGTACGACCGGCTCATCCGCGACAGCGAGAACGTCGACTTCTACGTCAGCTTCGACAACTTCCAGGTCGGTGTGGCCCAGGGCAACGCGCTGCTCACCGGTCTGGGCCTGCTCAACGAGGACGGCTCGGCCGGCTCCGCCACCGGTCCGTTCAACATCGAGCTGTTCGCCGGCTCGCTGGACGACAACAACGCGCACTTCTTCTTCGACGGTGCGATGTCGGTCCTGCAGCCCAAGATCGACGACGGCACCCTGGTCGTGAAGTCGGGCCAGACCAACATCGAGCAGGTCGCCATCCTGCGGTGGCAGCAGGAGACCGCCCAGCGGCGGATGGAGGACCTGCTGACCTCCACCTACAACGACGGCTCGCGCGTCGACGGCGTCCTCTCGCCCTACGACGGCCTGTCCCGCGGCATCATCACCGCGCTGCAGAACGCCGGCTACGGCCCCAACCTGGACTCGCAGCCGAACCCGATGCCGCCCGTCACGGGCCAGGACGCCGAGATCGCCTCGGTCAAGCTGATCGCCGACGGGGTCCAGAGCTCCACGATCTTCAAGGACACCCGTCAGCTGGCCGAGCAGGCCGTCAAGGCCGCGCAGGCGTTCGCCGAGGGCAACGAGCCGGAGGCCAACGACACGGAGACCTACGACAACGGCGTGAAGGTCGTCCCGTCGTACCTCCTGCCGGTCGTGACGGTCTACGCGGACAACATCCAGTCCGAGCTGGTCGACACCGGCTACTGGACGGCCGACGAGGTCGCCAAGGGCCAGGCCGACTGACCTCGCACCCCGAGTCCCGGCCGGGCTCGGCAGCACCAGCTGCCGAGCCCGGCCGGCACCACCCGGGACGACGTCCCGACCTGCCCGCCCGCCGCGGCGGGAGCACACTCTGTCCACCATCCGTGGCGCACCCCCGTGCCTGACGAGGGGCACCGACGACCGGACGACGAGGTCCCATGGACGACTACATCCTGGAGATGCGCTCCATCACCAAGACGTTCCCCGGCGTGAAGGCGCTGTCGGACGTCAACCTGAAGGTCCGCCGCGGCGAGATCCACGCCATCTGCGGTGAGAACGGCGCCGGGAAGTCGACGCTGATGAAGGTCCTGTCGGGCGTCTACCCGGCCGGCAGCTACGACGGCGAGATCGTGTACGACGGCAACGTCAGCCGCTTCCACGGCATCCGCGACAGCGAGCACGTCGGCATCGTGATCATCCACCAGGAGCTCGCCCTGGTGCCCTACCTGTCGATCGCCGAGAACATCTTCCTGGGCAACGAGATCCGCGGCCGCAACGGGCTGATCGACTGGAACAAGGCCAACGCCGAGGCCGCGCGACTGCTCGACGAGGTCGGCCTGCGCGAGAACGCGGTCACCCCGGTCGGTCAGCTCGGCGTCGGCAAGCAGCAGCTGGTCGAGATCGCCAAGGCGCTGTCCAAGGACGTCAAGCTGCTGATCCTCGACGAGCCGACCGCCGCGCTGAACGACAACGACTCGGCGCACCTGCTGGACCTGCTGCGAAAGCTCCGGGAGCGCGGGATCACCTGCATCATGATCTCGCACAAGCTCAACGAGATCACCGCGATCGCCGACAACGTCACCGTCATCCGTGACGGCAAGACCGTCGAGACGCTGAGCCTGCACGCCGGCGAGGTGACCCAGGAGCGGATCATCCGCGGGATGGTCGGCCGCGACCTGGAGAGCTACTACCCCGAGCGTGAGTCGCACCCCGGCGAGGAGGTCCTCCGCGTCGAGGACTGGACCGTCTGGCACCCGACGCAGGACCGCAAGATCGTCGAGAACGCCAGCTTCACCGTGCGCGCCGGGGAGGTCGTCGGCATCGCCGGCCTGATGGGCGCCGGGCGCACCGAGCTGGCCATGAGCATCTTCGGGCGCGCCTACGGACGGAACATCTCCGGTCGGCTCTTCGTGCACGGCAAGGAGATCCGGCCTCGCAACGTCTCCGAGGCGATCGACGCCGGGATCGCCTACGCCACCGAGGACCGCAAGCACTACGGCCTCAACCTCATCGAGGACATCCGGCGCAACGTCTCCGCCGCCGCCTTGTACAAGCTCGCCAACAAGGGCTTCGTCAACGGCAACGAGGAGATCAAGGTCGCCGAGGGCTACCGGAAGAGCATGAACGTCAAGGCGCCGAGCGTCACCTCGGTCGTCGGCAAGCTCTCGGGCGGCAACCAGCAGAAGGTCGTGCTGTCCAAGTGGCTCTACACCGACCCCGAGGTGCTCATCCTCGACGAGCCCACCCGCGGCATCGACGTCGGCGCGAAGTACGAGATCTACACGATCATCAACCGGCTCGTCGCCGACGGTAAGGCGGTGCTCGTCATCTCGTCGGAGCTGCCCGAGCTGCTCGGCATCTGCGATCGGATCTACACGCTCTCCGCGGGCCGGATCACCGGTGAGGTGCCCGTCGCGCAGGCCACCCAGGAGAACCTGATGGAGCTCATGACCAAGGAGAAGGAGCTCGCGGCATGACCAGGACCGCCCCCCCGCGCCCCGACACCTCCCCGCAGGAGCCGGCGCCGTCCGCCGCGCTGCACGCCGGGACGAGCAACCTGCGGGAACTCGTCACCCGCAACATGCGGCAGAGCGGCATCTACGTCGCCTTCGTGGTGATCATCGCGCTGTTCGCGATCCTGACCGACGGGACGTCGCTGAGTCCCGGCAACGTCACCAACATCGTCCTGCAGTACAGCTACATCCTGATCCTGGCCATCGGCATGGTCATCGTGATCATCGCCGGGCACATCGACCTCTCGGTCGGCTCGGTGGTCGCGCTGACCGGGGCGACCTCGGCCGTCCTGGTGATCCGGCACGGGATGCCCTGGTGGGTCGGCGTCCTCGCCGCGCTCGCCGTCGGGCTCCTGATCGGCGCGTGGCAGGGCTTCTGGGTGGCCTACGTCGGCATCCCGGCGTTCATCGTGACCCTCGCCGGCATGCTGCTGTTCCGCGGTCTCACGCTGCAGGTGCTCGACAACATCTCGCTGTCCCCGTTCCCGAGCGAGTACGGCAGGATCGCCAGCGGCTTCCTCAACGGCCTCATCGGCGGCGACGGTTACGACGCGTTCACCCTGCTGATCGGCGCGATCGCGGTCGCCGGTTACGCGTTCAGCAGCTTCCGCACCCGCTTGGCCCGGATCAAGTACCAGCAGCCGGTCGAGTCCTTCCCGCTGTTCGTGGCCAAGATCGTCCTCGTCGGCGCGGTGGTCATGTGGTTCGCGTGGCAGCTGGCGCACGCCCGCGGCCTGCCGATCGTGCTGATCATCCTGGCCGTGCTGATCATCACCTACGGCATCATCACCAACCGGACCGTCTTCGGTCGCCAGGTGTACGCGATCGGCGGCAACCTCGCCGCGGCGACCCTGTCCGGCGTCAAGGTGCGGGCGGTCAACTTCTGGATCTTCGTCAACATGGGCTTCCTGGCCGGTGTGGCCGGCGTCGTCTTCTCGTCCCGGTCGAACGGGGCCCAGCCGGCGGCGGGCAACATGTTCGAGCTCGACGCGATCGCCGCCTGCTTCATCGGTGGCGCGGCCGTCACCGGCGGTGTGGGCACCGTCGTCGGCGCCATGGTCGGTGGTCTGATCATGGCCGTCATGAGCAACGGCATGCAGCTCATGGGCATCGACCAGTCCATCCAGTCGGTGGTCAAGGGCCTGGTCCTGCTCCTCGCCGTGGCCTTCGACGTCTACAACAAGCGGCGGGCCGGCGCCTCGCGCTGACCTCCCGGGCGGCCCCGCGGACGACAGCCGCGGGGTCGCCCGTGCCGGTGCGGGGCGACGGCGCCCCGTCGAAGAGAGGGGTGACGGTGGAGCCCGAGGGGGCGACCCGTTCGCTGGTCATGTCCGACGTCGCCGCCCGTGCCGGGGTCTCGCACCAGACCGTCTCCCGCGTCATCAACGGCCACCGCAACGTCGCGCCGCACACCCGGGAACGGGTCGAGCAGGCGATCCGCGAGCTGGGCTACCGGCCCAACACCGCGGCGCGGGCGCTGGTGACCGGGTCGACCCGCACGATCGGCTTCGTCACGGTCAACATCAACCAGTACGGGCCGGCGCAGACCCTGGTCGGCCTGGAGCAGGCCGCGCGCACCGCGGGGTACTCGCTGTCGGTGACCGTCCTGGACGAGGCCACCGCGGAGGCCATGCGCGCGGCGGTGGACCGGTTCGTGGGGGCGTCGGTCGACGCGGTCGTCGCGCTGGCCACCTACGACGACGCGGTGGAGGCGCTGCACCAGGTGGACGTGCCCCTGCCGCTGGTCACCGTGCAGAGCGGCGGCGCCGTCGAGGAGCCCGCGGTGGGGGTCGACCAGGTGGCCGGCGCCCGGCTGGCCACCCGTCACCTGCTCGACCTCGGCCACCGGACGGTGCACCACGTCACCGGCCCGGCCGACTCGAAGGAGGCCCGGGACCGCATCGCCGGCTGGCGGGCCGAGCTGCAGGCGGCCGGTGCCGAGGTGCCGGCCCACGTGTGCGGCGACTGGACGCCGTCGTCGGGGTACGCGGCCGGCCGGCAGCTGGCCGCCCGCCTCCGGGACGGCGAGGAGATCACCGCGGTCTTCCTGGCCAACGACCAGATGGCGCTCGGGCTGCTCGCGGCCCTGCACGAGGAGGACCTCGAGTCGCCGCGCGACGTCAGCGTCGTCGGCTTCGACGACCTGCCCGAGTCGCCCTACTTCACCCCGCCCCTCACCACCGTCCGGCAGGACTTCGCCGAGCTCGGCCGACGCGGGGTCGAGCTGGTGCTCGCTCGGCTCCAGGGCCTGGAGCTGCACCCCGATCCCGTCCCACCGGCACTCCTGGTGCGGGCCAGCACCGGGCCGGTACCGCACCGGGCATGAGGACGTCGCGAGTGTTAACGCTAACATCGGGCCCTGCGCCGCACCCCCGGTCGACCGGAGCGCGAGGAGCAGGCCTGTCACCGGTAGGCGGGAGGGTCTCCTGACATGACGATGGACGTCGGCGCCGCGATCACCGAGGGGCGCACGGCTCTTGGGATCGAGCTCGGATCGACCCGGATCAAGGCGGTGCTGATCGGTCCGGACCACGCTCCGCTCGCCGTCGGCACACACGACTGGGAGAACCAGTTCGTGGACCGGCTGTGGACGTACTCGCTGGACGCGGTCTGGGCGGGGGTGCAGGACAGCGTCGCCGTCCTGGCGGCCGACGTGCGCCGGCGCCACGGGGTCGACCTGACCACGGTCGGTGCCCTGGGTGTGTCGGCGATGATGCACGGCTACCTGGCGTTCGACGCCGCCGGTGAGCTGCTGACGCCGTTCCGCACCTGGCGCAACACGAACACGGGGGAGTCGGCCGAGCGGCTCAGTGCGGAGTTCGGCCACAACATCCCGCACCGGTGGAGCGTGGCCCACCTCTACCAGGCGATCCTCGACGGCGAGGAGCACGTCGGCCGGCTGGACCACCTGACGACCCTGGCCGGCTACGTGCACTGGCGGCTCACCGGCGACAAGGTGCTCGGCGTCGGCGACGCCAGCGGCGTGTTCCCGATCGACAGCGAGACCGGCGGGTACTCCGCCGCGATGCTGACCCGCTTCGACGAGCTCGCGGCCGAGGCGGGGGTGGAGCTGACCCTGGCGGACCTGCTGCCGGCGATCGCCGTCGCCGGTCAGCCGGCCGGCCGGCTGACCGAGGCGGGCGCGGAGCTGCTCGACCCCACCGGGCGGCTGCGTCCCGGCATCCCGCTCTGCCCGCCCGAGGGCGATGCGGGAACGGGGATGGTCGCCACCAACTCGGTCGCTCCGCGCACCGGCAACGTCTCCGCCGGGACGAGCATCTTCGCCATGGTCGTGCTGGAGCGCGAGCTCAGCCGGATGCACCGCGAACTCGACCTGGTCACCACGCCGGCCGGGGACCCGGTGGCCATGGTGCACTGCAACAACGGGGCCAGTGAGCTGAACGCGTGGGTCGGGCTGTTCGCGGAGTTCGCCCGGGCGCTCGGTGTCGCGGCCGACCCGTCGGCCGTCTTCGAGACCCTGTTCGCCGCCGCGCTCGGTGGCGCCAGCGACTGCGGCGGGCTGCTGGCCTACAACTACCTCTCCGGCGAGCCGATCACCGACTTCGAGGAGGGGCGGCCGCTGTTCGTGCGGTCCCCGGACAGCAGGTTCGACCTCGCCACCTTCATGCGGACGCACCTGTTCGCGTCCCTGGCCACCCTGCGGATCGGCATGGACGTGCTGCTGAAGACCGAGGGCGTGCGGCTGGACGGGATGTTCGCGCACGGGGGGCTGTTCAAGACCAGGGGCGTGGCGCAGCGCTTCCTGGCCGCGGCGATCGACACGCCGGTCTCGGTCGGGAACGTCGCGGCCGAGGGCGGCGCCTGGGGGATGGCCGTCCTCGCCGCCTTCGCCACCCGGCGCGCGCCGGAGCAGAGCCTGGCCGACTACCTGGACACCGTGGTCTTCGCCGACGCCGCGCTGGAGACCGCCGAGCCCGACCCGGCCGACGTCGCGGGGTTCGACGCGTTCGTGCAGCGGTACGTCGCCGCACTCCCGGTCGAGCGGGCCGCCGTGGACCACGTGGGCATCGGCCACCGGCGAGCCGAGCCGCAGAGTTCCGACGCCGAGACGACGGCGTCCGCCCTGACCGAGGAGCGCACCGCATGACCACCACCGAACCGCGCACCGAGCGCGGCACCCACCGGGCGCAGCGCGAGCACGTCGCCGCCCTGCACAGCGAGCTGACCCGCAACGGCCTGGTCACCTGGACCTCGGGCAACGTCTCCGAGCGGGTGCCCGGCGAGGACCTGTTCGTGATCAAGGGCAGCGGCGTCCTCTACGACGAGCTGACCTGGGAGGGGATCACCGTCTGCGACCTCGACGGGAACGTCGTCGACGGGGTCAAGAAGCCCTCCAGCGACACCGACGCGCACGCCTACGTGTACCGCAACGTGCCCGAGGTCAACGGCCAGGTGCACACCCACAGCCCGTACGCGACTGCCTGGGCCGCCCGGGCCGAGCCGATCCCGTGCGTGCTCACCGCGATGGCCGACGAGTTCGGCGGGCCGATCCCGGTGGGGCCGTTCGCGCTGATCGGCGACGACTCCATCGGCCAGGGCATCGTGGCGACCCTGCGCGGCTCGCGCTCGCCGGCGGTGCTCATGCAGAACCACGGCGTGTTCACCATCGGGCCCTCGGCGCGCGCCGCCGTCAAGGCCGCGGTCATGACCGAGGACGTCGCCCGGACGGTGCACCTGTCGCGGCAGCTCGGTGAGCCGCTGCCGATCGCCCAGACCGACATCGACTCCCTCTACGCGCGCTACCAGAACGTCTACGGACAGTGAGGAAGGCTTGATGCGCAAGGACCCGTTCACCAGGCACGAGCTGTGGTTCCTGACGGGCAGCCAGGGCCTGTACGGCGAGGAGACCCTCCAGCAGGTCGCCGAGCAGTCCCAGCGGGTGGCCGCCGCGCTCGACGAGGCCGGTGAGGTCCCCATCCGGGTGGTCTGGAAGCCGGTGCTCACCGACGCCGGCGCCATCCGGCGGGCGATGGGCGAGGCCAACGAGGACCCGGCCTGCGTCGGCGTCATCACCTGGATGCACACCTTCTCCCCGGCGAAGATGTGGATCAGCGGCCTCGACGCGCTGCGCAAGCCGCTGCTGCACCTGCACACCCAGGCCGACGCCGCCCTGCCGTGGGCGACGATCGACATGGACTTCATGAACCTCAACCAGGCCGCCCACGGCGACCGGGAGTACGGGTTCATCCTCACCCGGCTGCGCATGCCGCGGACGACGGTCGCCGGCCACGTCGACAACCCGCGGGTGCGGGCACGGGTCGGGTCGTGGGCCCGGGCCGCCGCCGCGGCGCACGCGGTCCGCTCGCTCAAGCTGGCCCGGTTCGGCGACAACATGCGCAACGTCGCGGTCACCGAGGGGGACAAGGTCGAGGCGGAGATCCGCTTCGGGGTCTCGGTGAACACCTGGGGGGTCAACGACCTGGCCGCCGTGGTGGACGCCGTGGAGGACAAGACCGTCGACGACCTGGTCGAGCAGTACGGCGACCTGTACGAGTTCGCCGAGGACGCCCGCCCGGGCGGTCCGCAGCACGAGGCGGTGCGCTACCAGGCCCGCATCGAGGCGGCGCTGCGCACCTTCCTCGAGGACGGCGGCTTCGGCGCGTTCACCACGAACTTCGAGGACCTCGGCGGGCTGCGCCAGCTGCCGGGGCTGGCTGTCCAGCGGCTGATGGCCGACGGCTACGGCTTCGGCGGCGAGGGCGACTGGAAGACGTCGGTGCTGCTGCACACGCTCAAGGTCGCCGCGGCCGGCCTGCCGGGCGGGACCTCCTTCATGGAGGACTACACCTACCACCTGGCCGCCGACACCCCGAAGATCCTGGGCGCGCACATGCTCGAGGTCTGCCCGACGATCGCCGGGGAGAAGCCGCGGGTGGAGGTGCACCCGCTGTCGATCGGCGGCCGGGAGGACCCCGCGCGGCTGGTGTTCACCGCGGCCCCGGGCGAGGGCGTCGTGGTGGGCTGGTGCGACCTGGGGGACCGGTTCCGCTGGGTGGCCAACGAGATCGACGTCGTCGAGCCCGACGAGCCGCTGCCGAACCTGCCCGTGGCCCGTGCCGTCTGGCAGCCGCGGCCGGACTTCGCGACGGCGACCGAGGGCTGGCTGACCGCCGGCGGGCCGCACCACACGGTGCTGTCGACCGCGCTGGGGGCCGAGGAGCTCACCGACCTCGCCGAGGTGTTCTCCACCGAGCTGGTGCTCATCGACGCGGAGACCACCCGCCGCTCGCTGGCCAAGGAGCTGCGCTGGAGCGCCGCCTACCACCGGCTGGCCCAGGGGCTGTAACCGCTCGGCGCCCGACCGCACCTCTTTCCCCCTCGGGGAGCTCGTGCTCTGCGTGCACGTGCGGAGCAGAGCACGAGCTCCCGCAGGACGACCAGGTCCCCGAGCCGGCCGCTCGATCAGGAGAGGGCCGGCGGACCGGGCCCTGCCCGCGTCGTGGCCGGCCCGGACCGCCGGGACGGTCAGGCGAAGGAGACGAGCGGCTTGAGGATGCCGTCCTCCTTGGTCTGCATCATGGCGAAGGCACGCTCGATCTCGTCGAAGTCGAACCGGTGGGTGGTCAGCGGGGTCGGGTCGACGCGCCCGGTCTGCAGCAGCCGGAGCAGCCGCCCCATCCGCTCGCTGCCGCCCGGGCACAGCCCGGTGTGGATGGACTTGTCGTTCATGCCCAGCCCGATGCTGTCGAGCGGCAGCTGCAGCGGCGCGGGGTTCTCGCCGTGGTACCCGATGTTGGAGACCCTGCCGCCGGCCTTGGTGACGCGCAGACAGCCCTCGAAGGTCTCCGGGAACCCGAACGCCTCGATGGCCGCGTCGACCCCCTCGCCGCGGGTGAGGTCCATGATCTGCTCCACCGGGTCGCCCTCGGTGAAGTCCACGACGTCGTCCGCGCCGAAGCGCCGGGCCAGGTCCTTCCGCTCGGGCCGCGACTCCACCGCGATCACCCGCCCGGCACCGAGACCCCGGGTCGGGGCCGATGCGCAGGAGGGTGGCAGAACCGGGCACGGCTGCACACCCGCCGCTGCGCGGCCGATCGGGTCGACGGACCCCGCCCCGGCGACCGGGCTACAGCGGGCCGCGGGCGACGGGGCAGGACATGCAGCGCGGCCCGCCGCGGCCGCTGCCCAGCTCGGAGCCGGCGATCCGCACCACCTCGATCCCGGCCGCCTCGAGCGCGGCGTTGGTGACGGTGTTGCGCTCGTAGGCGACGGTCAGCCGCGGGGCCAGCGCCAGGGTGTTGTTGCCGTCGTCCCACTGCTCGCGCTCGGCGGTGACCGGGTCCAGGCCGGTGTCGATCACCCGCAGCCGGTCGATGCCCATGGCCGCGGCGGCCGCCTCGAGGAACGGCGCGGGCCCGCGGACGGTCAGGTCGGTCGTGTCCTCGTCATCCGGCGCGACCTCGCCGGTGACCGTCCAGGCCACCAGGGTGTCCGCGACCGCGGGGTACATCACCAGCGCGTCGACGTCGACCATCGTGGCGATGGTGTCCAGGTGCATGGTCGCCCGCTGCTGGGCGATCGGGACGACGAGCACCGTGTGCGCCAGCCCGCGGGCGAACAGCCGCCGCGCCAGCCGTTCCGCGCCGCCCGGCGTCGTCCGCTCGCCCACCCCGACCGCCACCACGCCCGGCGACAGCAGCAGCACGTCGCCGCCCTCGAGGTGCTCCAGCGAGGCGTCGTAGAGCTGGGCGGCGCCGGCGAACCGCGGGTGGTGGGCGTAGACCGCGGCGGTGATGGTGCTCTCGCGGTGCCGGGCGGGCATCGCCAGGGAGGTGACCGCCACCTGGTCGCCGACCCAGACCGACGAGTCGCGGGTGAACAGCAGGTTGGGCAGCGGGGGGACGACGAAGTCGCTGCGGTCCATGAGCTCGTAGGACAGGCCGCGCCCGCCGGGCACCTCGTCGTGCGCCAGCCCGGCGATCAGCGTCCCGGCGAGGTCGTCGGGGGAGAGGCCGGCCAGGTGCGCGGCCGCCGTCCGCTTGAGCGTGGCGCCCAGCCGCGGGTCGTCGACCGCGGCGGTGACCAGCTCGTCCCGCGCGGCTGGGACGGCGAGCACCTCGGCCAGCAGCCGGTCCAGGTACAGCACCTCGACGCCGCGGGCGGTCAGCTCGGCGGCGAAGCGGTCGTGCTCCTCCTGCGCCCGTGGCACCCAGGGCACGCCGTCGAAGAGCAGCTGGTCGTTGTTGCGCGGGGTCAGCCGGCGCAGCTCGGCCCCGGGCCGGTGCAGGAGCACCGTCCGCAGCGGGCCGACCTCGCTGGTCGCGCCCAGGACGGCGGTCTCGGCGGCGGGTGCGCTCATGGGGGCAGGCTGGCACACCGGCCGCGCCGGGGCCGCCCGTCCCGGCCGCCGTCACCGGGTCGGGGCGACCTCCTGACCGTGCACGGTGACGGCGTAGATCACCACGACGAGGAACGCGATCACCAGCGCCGACCAGGCCGGGTAGGCCGGCAGGAACGCCAGGTGCACGAGCGCGCTCACCGCGGCCCACACCACCGCCACGACGCGGGCGACCCGGCTGCCCCGCACCAGGCCCGCGCCGGTGACGATCCCGACCGTGCCGAGGACGAGGTGCACCCAGCCCCAGACCGAGTAGCCCACCGCGACGAGCAGGGCGTCGGGCCGCACCACGTAGAAGTCGTCGTTGACCAGTGCGGTGACGCCCTCCATCACCGAGAAGAGGCCGACGAGCACCAGCAGGACCCCGGCGAACACCACCCACGCTGCCCAGCCGGTCGCCCGCTTGTCGTCGCCGTAGGCGCCGACGTGGGCCTCGGCCTGCCAGTTCGCCTCCGGCTGCCGACTCTGGAAGGCGCTGGTCATGGCGCCGCTCCCTCCCGGGCGGGACCGTCCCGCCCGGTGCAGCAGCCTGGCCGTCGCCGGGGGCGGCCGCCTCACGCGGAGCGGACGATGCGCCGTCCGGGCCCGGGTCGCGCCGGACGGGCCTGGGTAGGGTGCCCGCGCCGGGGGCCGACGACGTCCCCACGACGCCGTGGAGGACCCGCCCGTGGACCTGTTCGACCTGACCGGCAAGGTCGCCGTGGTCACCGGCGGCACCCGCGGCATCGGGCTGATGATGGCCCGCGGCCTGCTGCAGGCCGGGGCGTCGGTCTACGTCAGCTCCCGCAAGGCCGACGCCGAGGAGGCCGCGGTCGCCGAGCTGTCGCGGTACGGCACGGTGGCGTCGATCCCCGCCGACCTGTCCACCGAGGCCGAGTGCCTGCGCCTGGCCGCCGAGGTCGGCCGCCGCGAGGAGCGGCTGCACGTGCTGGTCAACAACGCCGGGGCGACCTGGGGTGCGCCGCTCGCCGAGTTCCCCGCGTCGGCCTGGGACAAGGTGCTCGACCTCAACCTCAAGGCGCCGTTCTTCCTGACCCGCGCGTTCCTGCCGCTGCTCGAGGCCGCGGCCACCGACGACGACCCGGCCCGCGTGGTCAACGTCGGCAGCATCGACGGGCTGCACGCGCCGACGCTGCCCACCTACTCGTACTCGGCCAGCAAGGCCGGGGTGCACCACCTCACCCGCGTGCTCGCCAAGGAGCTGGGGCGCAGGCGGATCACGGTCAACGCCGTCGCGCCCGGCCCGTTCGAGTCGAAGATGATGGCCGCCACCCTCGCCGCCCACGGCGACGAGATCGCCGCCTCCTCCCCGCTCGGGCGGATCGGCCGGCCCGACGACATGGCCGGCGTCGTGGTGTACCTGAGCAGCCGCGCCGGCGCCTACGTCACCGGCGCGGTCATCCCCGTCGACGGCGGCCGGGCGACCACCCTGTAGCCCGTGCGGCAGGTCTTCGACGGCTGGATCCTGGGCGTCGGCACGACGTCGGGCACCCGTGTCGTCGTCGGGCACTGGCCCCGGTCGCCGCTGGGAGCGCTCTCCGACGTGATGGTGCAGCGCCCCGGCGGGCACCGGGTGCTGCTGGCCCCCTCGGCGGCCGCCGCGGAGTTCATCGCGGCCACGTACGCCTTCGACGAGGTGCGGGTCCTCGACGTGGCCGTCGCCCGGCCCGGCCCGCGGACCTGGACGGTCACGGCCGGGCCGTTGCGGCTGGCCGTCCGCACGGGGCGCCGTCCTCCGCTGGGCTGGCTGCTGCGCGCCGTCCCGGCGCCGCTGGCCCGGACCCCCGCGTGGGTGGGCCTGCTGGACCGGCCCGCCCGGCTGCTGACCGGCCTGCGCACCACCGGCTCGGCCGGGAACGGGCGCACCGAGTGGTACGGCGTGCAGGACCTGCACGCGGTGACCGCGGCCGACGGGTCGTGGGACGGCGTCCCGCTGGGCGGGCTGGCGCCGGTTAGCCCGCCGGTCACCTTCGGGTTCGGCTCGGTCCCGCCCCGGCCGAGCGTGGTGCGGGTGACGACGACGGTGCGGTTGCCCTGAGGCGGCTCAGGCCGACCGCGGCGCGCTCGACCCCTCCCGGCGCGGCCGGGTGGCGGTCTCCTCGGGCACCCGCGCCAGGTGCGACTCGGCCAGCGCCACCTGGTGCGGGGAGCCGACCAGCCGGCCCTGCCGGCGGGCCGCGGTCCACCACTCGCGGGCGGCCACCGTGTCGCCGGTGCGCTCGGCGATCCGGCCCAGCAGCTCGTCGTACGCGCCGAGGCTGAACGACGGCGTGCCGAGGACCGCCTGCCGGCCGCGGAACGGGAGCAGCTGCACGGTGGCCGTCTCGATCTCGGCCTCGTCCCCGATCTGCAGCGCCACCTCGGCCTGCAGGAGCGTGGCGACGTCGCTGGCCCAGTCGCGCACCTGGGTGCGGCCCCAGCGCTTGCGCAGCCGGCGGGCCTCGGCCAGGTCGCCGGACTCGGCCGCGGCCAGCACCGCCATCAGCTGCAGCAACGGGCTGCCCTCGTCGCCGGTCTGCACGAGCAGGTCGATCGCCTCGGGCAGCCGGTGGTCCCCGCGGCGCAGGGTGAACTGGTGCGCGGCGAAGGCGTGCCGGGCGTGCGGGGTGACCTTCCGGTACAGCTCGTAGGCCTCGGTGGTCAGCTCCTCGGCGCGCGCGGCGTCCCCCCGCAGCCACGCGGCCCCGGCCTGCTGCCAGATCACGTGCGGGCGCACCTCCGGGCCGGACAGCGAGATCGACAGCCGGCGGCCGGCGTCCAGGTCGGCCTCGAAGCCGCGCAGGTCGGCCAGGTGCAGCCGGATGGCCGCCCGGTGCAGCCGGGCGTGGAACTCGGTGCGCCGGGGCAGCCCGCGCCCGGCCAGCGACAGCGCCTCGTCGGTGGCCGCCAGCCGCAGCTCGGCCGCGCCCGGCCGGCCCCAGACGGCCAGGGAGTAGTTGTTCAGCGTGCGGCCCAGCAGCTCGGGCTCGCCGACCTCGCGGGCCAGCGCGAGGGCCCGCTCGGCGTACCGGGGCCCCTTCTGCAGGTCCTCGCTGAAGGCCAGCTCGACGCCGAGGGTGCCCAGCAGCCGGGCGGTCAGCCGGTCCCGCTCCCGCGGGTCGGGCGCCAGCTCGTCGCGCTCGTCCAGCAGGCCCTCCAGCAGGCCGACCATCTCGTGGTCGACGACGCCGTGCGGGCGCCAGTTCCACAGCGTGGGCGACCCCCACACCGCGGCGGACTCCAGCAGGCAGCGGCGGTCGCCCAGCTCGCGGGCGACCGCGATCGCCTCCCCGATGACCTCGCCGGCCTCGGTCCGCTGGCCGTTGCGCAGCAGGTCGTTGCCGAGCGCGGTGAGCAGGTCGTGGCGGGTGCGGGCGGCGCCGGGCTCGGCGGCGTCGAGCAGGGTCAGCGCCCGGCGCACGTGCCCGGCGGCCTCCCCGTGGGCCAGCCGGGCGCGGGCGGCCTGCGCGGCGGTGGTCGAGTAGCGCAGCGCCGGGCCCGGACCGGCGACCGGGACCGCCTCGACGTAGTGGTGCGCCAGCCGCTCCACCAGCGCGTCGTCGGCCCGGCCGCCGGGCAGCCGCCGCTCGAGGGCCCCGGCCACCCGGGCGTGCAGCCGCGCCCGGCGCAGCCGCGGGAGGTCCTCGTACAGCACCTCCTGCACCAGTGCGTGGGTGAACCGCCAGCTCCACGGCTGCCCGCCCTCGACGACCAGGCCGAAGGCCATCGCGGAGTCCAGGGCCGCCAGCGCCTCCT
Source organism: Geodermatophilus sp. SYSU D00965 (assembly GCF_054050075.1). Taxonomy (NCBI): domain Bacteria; kingdom Bacillati; phylum Actinomycetota; class Actinomycetes; order Geodermatophilales; family Geodermatophilaceae; genus Geodermatophilus; species Geodermatophilus sp. SYSU D00965. The sequence continues at coordinate 61,412 of NZ_JBJGYQ010000025.1, forward strand.
CGGCGGGCGTGCCGGCCGCCTCCAGCAGGTCCAGGCCCACCTCGCGGCCGGCGACCGCGGCGAGCTCGAGCACCTCCCGGGCGTCCTCGGGCAGCCGGTCGAGCCGGTCGCGCAGCACCTCGCCGACCGACGGCGGCACCGGGACCCGGTCCAGCCGCAGGTCGTGCGTGCTGACCATCCAGCGGGCGAGCTCGACCACGAAGTACGGGTTGCCGGCGGTGCGGTCGTGGACGGTCTCGGCCAGCGAGCGGCCGCCGACGGCCCCCAGCTGGCCGGCCATCAGCGTGCCGACGTCCTCGGTGGTGAGCCCGGCCAGCCGGATGTGGGTGGCCGCCCGCTCCCGGTTCAGTCGCGCCAGGCAGTCGGCCACGGCCTCGGGCAGGTCCTCGCCGACCGTGCGGACGGTGACGACGAGCACCAGCGGCACCCGCGGCAGGTGCCGGGCCAGCAGGCCCAGCAGCTGCACCGAGGTCGTGTCGGCGCCCTGCAGGTCGTCGAGGACCACCAGCACCGGACGGGGAGCGGCGGCCGCGGCGAGCCGGGCGCGCAGGTCCTGGAACAGCCCGAACCGGGCGGCGTCGGCGTCGGCGGCGGGGTCGTCGGGCAGCGGGCCCAGCTGCTCCTGGCCGAGCTGCTCGAGCACCTGGGTCCACGGCCACAGCGCCGGCGCCCCGGCGTCGTCGGCGCACCGGCTCCAGGCCACCGACCAGCCGGCCGCCCGCCCGGTGTCGGCCGCGGCCTCGGCCAGCCGGGTCTTGCCGATGCCGGCCTCCCCGCCGAGGACGACGATGGCCGGCCGTCCGGCGGCGGCCTGCTCGGCGACGGTGCGCAGGTGGGCCAGCTCCGACCGCCGGCCGACCAGGGTCTCCGAGCCGGGGGCGGTGGTCGGCATGGGCGCCGGCGGAGGGACGACGGACAGCACCGGGCGCGGCACCCGGTCGGTGAGCCTCGGGTCGTGGCGGAGCACCGCCCGCTCCAGGTCCCGCAGCTCCGGCCCCGGGTCGATGCCCAGCTCGTCGCGGAGCAGCTCGGTGCAGCGGCGCAGCGCGTCCAGCGCGTCGGCCTGCCGGTCGGCGGCGTAGAGGGCGGTGACCAGCCGGGCCCACAGCCGCTCCCGCAGCGGGTGCTCGGCGACCAGGTGCTCGAGGTCGGGGACGGCGGCGTCGGCCCGCCCCGTGGCCAGCAGCGCGTCGCAGCGCCGCTCCCGGGCCCGCACGTGCAGCTCGGTCAGCCGCAGCCGGTCGGTGGCCGCGGTGGGGGACTCCCCGAGCTCGGCCAGCGGCTCCCCCCGCCACAGCCGCAGCGCCTGGTCCAGCAGCGCGACGCCGCGGGCCGGGTCGCCGCCCTCGACCGCGCGGTCGCCCTCCTCGACGAGCTGGGCGAAGCGCAGGCTGTCCAGCTCGGCCGCGTCGACCTGCAGCAGGTAGCCCGGCGGCCGGGTGAGCAGCACCTTCGGCGCCTCGCGGGGGCCGCGGTCGGGCTCGAGCACGCGACGCAGGTGGGAGACGTGGGCCTGCAGGGTCCCGGTGACCGTGGGCGGCGGCTCGTCGCCCCACAGCGTCGCCACGATGCGGTCGACGGCCACCACCCGGCCCGGCTCGGCCAGCAGGAGGGTCAGCAGCGCACGGGGTTTCGCGCCGCCCACGTCGAGGGGGCGACCGTCGGGGCCCGTGACCTCGAGAGGCCCGAGGACGCGGTACCGCACGGGGCGGGATCCTCGCAGGTCCGGGCCGCGAACGGGAGTCCTCCCGGCCGCAAGTGCGGGCGCAAGCGGTCTGCAAGTGGCCGCCAAGTGGGCCCGGCCAGGGTCCTCCCCGTCACCGAACCCAGCCCGCGGCATCGTCGCCGCGGCCGTCACATCCGAGGACCCCCGCCATGAGCCTCTCCGAGGTCACCACCGTCGCCGCCCAGCCCATCCCCGCCCCGCGCCCGCCCGCCGACGGCCCCGTCCCGGCCGCCGACGTCGACGCCCTGCGTGCCTGCGTCCACGGCCCGGTCTACGCCGCCGGTGACGAGGGGCTGGCCGCCGAGGCGTTCGCGTGGAACGTCGCCGTCACGCACACCCCCGCCGTCGCGGTGGGCGCCACCTGCGCCGCCGACGTCGCCGCCGCCGTCTCCTGGGCCGCCGCCCGCGGCCTGACCGTCGCCGTGCAGGCCACCGGGCACGGGCCGGTCCGCAACGCCGACGGCGCCGTGCTGGTCTCCACCCGCCGCATGCAGGGCGTGACCGTCGACCCGGCCCGCCGCACCGCCCGCGTCGAGGCCGGCGTGCGGTGGGAGAAGGTGCTCGCCGCGGCCGCCGAGCACGGGCTCACCGGCCTGTGCGGGTCGTCGTCCGACGTCGGGGTGGTCGGCTACACCCTCGGCGGCGGGATGGGCTCGCTGGGCCGCCGGTTCGGCTTCGCCGCCGACGCCGTCGTCTCCTTCGACATCGTGACCGCCGACGGGACGCTGCGGACCGTCTGCTCCGAGAGCGAGCCCGAGCTGTTCTGGGCCGTGCGCGGCGGCAAGGGCAGCTTCGGGATCGTGACCTCGATCGAGATCGAGCTGTTCCCGGTGGGGTCACTGGTCGGCGGCGGCATCTTCTTCGCCGCCGAGGACGCCGCGGCCGTGCTGCACGCCTTCCGCACCTGGGCGGCGACCCTGCCCGAGGAGGTCGGCACCTCGATCGCCGTCCTGCGCCTGCCGCCGCTGCCGGACCTGCCCGAGCCGCTGCGCGGGCAGACCGTCGTCCACCTGCGCTACGCCTACTGCGGGCAGGACCCGGCCGAGGGCGCGCGGCTGGTCGAGCCGATGAAGACCGCCGGGCGGGTGCTGCTGGGCTTCGTCGGCCCGCTGCTGACCACTGAGATGGACGCGGTGCACATGGACCCGAAGGACCCGATGCCCGGCTGGGAGAAGGGCATGCTGCTGGCCGAGCTCACCGAGGAGACCGTCGACGCGTTCCTCGCCGCGGCCGGCCCGCAGGTGGAGCTGCCGCTGGTCATGGCCGAGATCCGGATGATGGGCGGCGCGCTGGCCCGTCAGCCGCGGGTGCCCAACGCCGTGGCCGGGCGGGACGCCGCCTGGTCGGTGCTCGTGCTCGGCCCGGCCGTGCCCGAGCTGGCCGAGGTCCTGCCGCACGTGGGCCGCGGGGTGCTCGCCGCGCTGCAGCCGTGGGCCGCGCCCGGCTGCATGGTCAACTTCCTCGGCGACGTGTCCGGCCCGGCGGAGGTGGCCGCGGCCTACCCGCCGGCGGTGGCCGAGCGGCTGCTGGCGCTCAAGGCCGCCGTCGACCCGCAGGGGGTGTTCTCCCACGGTCACGCCCTCGACCCCCGTGGCTGAGCGGGAGGACGGGGCGCGCCGGTCCCCGGACGACCGGCTGCGGCGGCTGCCCCGGCACTACCGCCGGATCCGGCCGACGCCGGCGGTCCCCCGGGACGGTGAGCCCGCCGACCGCCGTCCCGAGGAGGACGAGGAGTGACCGGAGGGGAGCGGTGCGGGTGACCTGCACCGATCCCCTCCGGTCACTCGGGGAGCAGGACGCCGGGGTTGCAGATGCCGCGCGGGTCCAGCCGCTGCTTGACCGCCCGCAGCACCTCCACCCCCAGGGGGCCGATCTCCCGCTCCAGCCACGGGCGGTGGTCGGCCCCGACGGCGTGGTGGTGGGTGAGCGTGCCACCGGCGGCGACCAGCGCGTCGGTGGCGGCCCGCTTCGCCGTCAGCCACTGCTGGATGGGCAGGTCGTCGTCGCGGTCGGCGACCACGGTGACGTACAGCGAGGCGCCGGTGGGGTAGCCGTGCGACACGTGGGTCATCAGCAGCGGGCGGTGTCCCCGCCGGCCGAGCGACTCGTGCAGCGCCCGCCGGACGGCGTCGTAGACCGTGGGCAGCGCCGTCCAGGTGGCCGCCGTCTCCAGGGTCTCCACCAGCAGGCCGGCGTCGAGCAGGCTGTCGCGGGTGTAGGGCGCGGCGAACCGGTGCCGCCGCCACGACTCACCGACCCGCCGGCCCAGCCGCACCGCCCCGGCCTCGCGCAGCACCGACGCCGCGGCCCTCCGGCGGGCACGCACCAGCGGCGGCAGCCCCTCCCACCCGACGACCAGCAGGCACCCCTGGCGGCGCCGCCGGGCACGCAGCGAGCCGCGCAGCGCCCGAGCGCCCGGGCCACCGGCCATGAGCAGGGTGGTGCGGGTCTCGTCGGGGTCGGACAGCCGGACGACGTCGGGCAGCAGGTCGTGCCGCGCCAGCCGCTGCAGCCCGGCCAGCCCCGCCGCCCAGGAGCGGAACGACCAGCCCTCGTACTCGCAGGCCCGGGCCTTGGGCCGCACCCGCAGCCGCAGCTCGGTGATCACGCCCAGGGCGCCCTCCGAGCCGAGCGCCAGGCCGAGCAGGTCCGGCCCGGCGGCCGACGCCGGCGGGGAGCCCAGCTCCAGGACCCCGGACGGCGTGGCCAGGGTCAGCCCGGCGACCAGGTCGTCGAACCGGCCCACGCCGGTGGAGGCTTGCCCCGCCGACCGGGTGGCCGCGTAGCCGCCGAGGGTGGCGTACTCGAAGCTCTGCGGCAGGTGGCCGAGGGTGAGGCCGGAGCGCTCCAGGTGCTCCTCCAGCGCCGGTCCGCGCATGCCCGGGCCGACGGTCACCAGGGACGACGGCACGTCGAGGTCCCGCACCGAGGCCATGCGGCGCACGTCCACCGAGATCGAGGGCCGGTCGTCGGCGTCGATGCCCGACAGCCCGCCGACGACGCTGGTGCCCCCGCCGAAGGGCACGACGACGACCCCCAGCTCGCTGCACAGCGCCAGCAGCGCGGCGGTCTCCTCGGTGTCGGCCGGGGTGACGACGGCGTCCGGCGCGTCGGAGGCGTCGCCCTCCCGCCGGCGCAGCAGGTCCAGGTAGCTCTTGCCGCCCGCGTGCCGCAGCCGGCTCTCGCGGTCGGTGCGCACGTTCTCCTCGCCGAGCAGCGCGACCAGCCGCTGCCGGCAGTCCTCGGCGAGCCGCGAGGGCGCCACCCGGATCTCGTCGACCGGCACGGGAGGGGTCGGCCGCAGGGTCCAGCCCAGCTCCTTGGCCAGGTGCCGGCGCGCCGCCTTGGGCAGCACCTCGGCCAGGTCGGGGAAGGTCGTGAACGCGAGAGCGCCGTCCCCGCCGTCGGCCCCGGCGGTCACCGTCGCGTCGCGCGGGCGGGTGGGCGACCCCCAGCCCTGGATCGTCAGTTCGGGCTGATCGGGCACGGCTACAGTCTGCCGGGTGCTCCGGAGGGGACCGTCCGACGGCGCCGGTGCCGGCGCGCTCTCCCCGGCCCGGCGAGCCGCCGACCTCGACGTCGTCGCCGGCGGCCGGGTGGACGTGGCCGTCGTCGGCGGCGGGGTGACCGGAGCCGGGGTGGCCCTGGACGCCGCCGCCCGGGGGCTGTCGGTCGTCCTGCTGGAGCGCGCCGACCTCGCCGCGGGCACCAGCCGGTGGTCGTCGAAGCTGGTGCACGGCGGGCTGCGCTACCTCGCCCACGGCGAGCTCGGCCTGGCGCGGGAGAGCGCGCGCGAGCGCGCCGTCCTCATGGGGGCGACCGCGCCGCACCTGGTCCGCCCGCTGCCGTTCCTCGTGCCCGACGCCGCGGGTCCGCTCGTCGCGGGGCTCGCCGGCCTGGGCGGCCGGCTGGGGGACACCGTGCGCGCCTCGGTGCCCGGTGGCCGCCGGTTGCTGCCCCGCACCCGGCGGGTGGGGCCCTCGGAGGTGGCCCGGCTGACGCCAGGGGTGCGCGGCCGCCGCGGCGGGGTCGTGTTCTGGGACGGCCAGCTCACCGACGACGCCCGGCTGGTGGTGGCGCTCGCCCGCTCGGCGGCGGCCGCCGGCGCGCGGGTGCTCACCGGGGCGGCGGTGCAGGCGGTCGACGGCCGGGACGTGCACGTGGAGCTGGACAACGGCGAGGCCCTCCCGGTGCGCGCGGACGTCGTCGTCAACGCGACCGGCGTGTGGGCGCAGCGGCTGGCGCCCGGCGTGCGGCTGGTGCCCTCCCGCGGCTCGCACCTGGTCGTGCCGGCCGAGCGGCTGGGCGACCCCACCGCCGCGCTGACCGTGCCGCTGCCCGGCTCCCGGACGCGGTACGTGTTCGCGCTGCCGCAGCCGGGCGGGCTGGTGTACCTCGGGCTCACCGACGAACCGGTGCCCGGCGAGGTCCCCGACGAGGACCCGCGGCCCAGCGACGCCGAGGTCGACCAGCTGCTGACGACGGTCAACCGCGTGCTGGCCACGCCGCTGATCCGCGGGGACGTCGTCGGCTGCTACGCGGGCCTGCGGCCGCTGGTACTCCCCGCCTCGGCCGGCAGCGGGCCCGGCGACGCCACCGCCGACCTCTCCCGTCGGCACCTGCTGCGGTGGGACGGACCGGTCCTCACCGTGGTCGGTGGCAAGCTGACCACCTACCGGGCGATGGCGGAGCAGGCGGTGGACGCCGTGGTCGAGCGCCTGGGCCGGCCGGTCCCGCGGTCGTGCACCGCGCGGCTGCCGCTGGTCGGCGCGGCCCCGCCGGTGGCGCTGGACCGGGTGGACGCGCCCCGCCGGCTGGTCGAGCGGTACGGCACCGAGGCGCCTGCGGTCGCCGCGCTGGGCGCCGAGCCGGTCGTGGAGGGCCGGGAGGAGACGGTGGGCGAACTGCGCTTCGCCGTCCGGGCCGAGGGCGCCCGCACGGTGGCCGACCTGCTCGACCGCCGGGTCCGGATCGGCCTGGTGCCGGCCGACCGGGTCCGCGCCACCCCCGTCGCCGAGCGGGTGCTCGCCGAGGAGCTCCGGCCCTGACGGCCACTCAGGCGGCGGCCGGCTGCCGCCGGTGGGCCTCCAGGGTCAGCAGGCCGCGGCGGACGCCGACCGCGACCGCGCCCATGGCGAAGAAGCCCTCGTCGTCGTCGACCGTCGTGGAGCGCAGCAGGTCGACGAGCCGGTCGAGGGCGGCGGTCGCGGTGGTGATGACGGCGTCGCGCTCGTCCGGCGTCGTCCCGTCGGTGCTGTGGTACGGCGTGCGGACGACGCCCGCGAGGCCGACCAGCGCGTCGGCGAGCACCCAGCCGGTGCCGGCGTCCACCGCGTCGAGGCCCCGGCGGTGCGGGTGGAACTCCACCACGAGGGAGGTCAGGTCGTCGACGAGGACGGCGACCCGGTCCATCGCACGCGACTCCTCGCGGATGCTGGTCGCGCGCCCCTGCCACCGGCGGGCGCGCGGGTTGGCCCGGCGGGACCGCTCGACCTGTGCCTCCGCTGCGCGCATGCGGTCCAGTTCGCGGTCCAGGACGCCGGCGCGGTCGGTCCACTCGGCGGGGTCGGGCACCCGGCCCTCGCGCAGCGTCTCGGCGATGTCGTCCAGGTGCGCGGCGAGAGCGGCACGGGTGCGGTCGATCTGCTCCACGGCCCGGGTCAGCTGGAGGGGTGGGAACAGCACGGTGGTGACCAGCACCCCGATCGCCGCTCCGAGCAGGGTCAGCCCGGCGTAGCGCAGGACGTAGGTGTCGGGGTCGTCGAGACCCACGGTGAGCATGAGGACGGCGGCGAAGCTGACCCAGCTGGCCTGTTCGCGCCAGAGCCCCCACTGCTCGACGGCGATCGCCAGCGCCACGATGAGGGCGATGGTCAGGGCGTTGGGCACCGCCCGGGTGAGCTCGTAGACCGCGACGGCCAGCGCGAAGCCGGTGAGGATCGCCAGCACGCTGCGCCACGCGGCGCTGGCGGAGTCGGCGATCGTGGGGTGGACGGCGATGACCGCGCCGAGGGGGGCGTAGTAGGCGTAGTCGGACAGCAGCGGCGGGAGCAGGCCGGCGACCTGCCAGGCCAGCCCCGCGGCGACCGCCGCGCGCACGCCCCGCTGGACGGCGGGCCGGCGGAGCAGGGCGAGCAGGGGGTCCACGGACACCGAGGATGACCGCCGCACCGGGTCGCGGTGCCCACCCGGGAGGGTGACGCCGCTCTCAGTCAGGCCGCCGGCTCGCCCCGGTGCAGCGCGTCGAGCGCGGTCAGGGCCCGCTCCACCCCGACGGCGACCGCGCTGAGGGGGAGCAGGCCGGGGTCCTCGTCGATGGTGGTGGCCCGCACCCGGTCGACGAGGGCGGCCAGCGCGTCGCCGGCGACCTGGATCCGGTGGTCGCGCTCGTCCGGCCGGATGGCGTCCACCGCGTGGTACGGCGTCCGGATGACGCCGGCGACCCCCTCGAGGGCGTCGGCGAGCCGGCGCGCGGTGCCGAGGTCCGGCCGCTCCCCGCCGCTGCGGTGCGGCTGGTACTCGGCCACCAGGACGGTGACGTCGTCCAGGAGCACGGCGACGCGTTCCAGCGCCCGGGACTCCTCCCGGAGGCGCGCCCGGGCGTCCTGCCAGCGGCGGGCCCGCGCGTTGGCTCGCTGCGCCCGTTCGGCGGTCCGCTCGGCCTCCCGCAGCCGGCCGAGGGCGGCGTCGCGGGCGACGGCCCGCCGCAGCTCCTCCTCGACCGTCGGCGACCGGTCGGCCCGCAGCTCGGCGGCGGTGGCGGTGAGGTGCTCGGCGAAGAGCGTGCGGGTGGCGTCGATCGCGCGCCTGGCCTGCGTGAGGTTCAGCGGCGGGAACAGGGCGGTGACCAGCACTCCGATCGTCGCCCCGAGCAGCACCAGCCCGGCGTAGGCCGCGACGAAGTCGGCCGGGTCCCCGGCCCCGACGGTGAGCATGAAGACCGCGGCCACGCTCACCCAGCTGGCGTTGCTGCCGAGCAGCGGCCAGCGCTCGAGCCCGACGGCCAGAGCCACCAGCAGGGCCAGGACGAGGGCCTCGGGCAGCGCGGGGGTCAGCTCGGAGACGACGACCGCCAGGCCCAGGCCGAGCAGGATGGCCAGCACCGTGCGCCAGGAGGCGCTCGCGGAGTCGGCGATCGTGGGGTGGACGGCGATGATCGCGCCCAGCGGCGCGTAGTACGCGTACTCGGCGACGCCGGCCGGCAGCAGGACGGCGACCTGCCAGGCCAGCCCGGCCGCGATCGCCGCCCGGATCCCGCGCTGGGCCGTCGGGTCGCGCAGCAGCGCGCGCAGGGACCTCATGGGGGACCACCCTCGCAACGGCACGCTCCACCAGCCACGTCGTCCCATGATGTGAGAAGGCTGTTCCACTGTGTGGACTCTGCGGTGCAGGCTGTCCCCGTGGACACCTACACGCACGGGCACGCCGACCCGGTCCTGCAGTCCCACCGCTGGCGGACGGCGGAGAACTCGGCCGGCTACCTGCTCCCGCACCTGCGTCCCGGCCTGGACGTGCTCGACGTGGGCTGCGGCCCCGGCACGATCACCGTCGACCTCGCCGCCCGCGTCGCGCCCGGCCGGGTGGTCGGCCTCGACGTGGCGCCGGACCCCCTGGACGAGGCGCGGGCGGCGGCCGAGCGGGCCGGGGTCCCGGTGACGTTCGCCGTCGGGGACGTCTACGCGCTCGAGGCGGACGACGACTCCTTCGACGTCGTCCACGCCCACCAGGTGCTCCAGCACCTCACCGACCCGGTCGCCGCGCTGCGCGAGATGGCCCGCGTCTGCCGGCCCGGCGGGGTGCTCGCCGTCCGGGACGTCGACTACGCCACGTTCACCTGGTTCCCCGCCGACGCGGGCCTGGACCGGTGGCTGGAGCTCTACTACGGCGTCGCGCGGCACAACGCCGCCGAGCCCGACGCCGGGCGGCGGCTGCTCGCCTGGGCGCACGCGGCCGGGCTGCGCGACGTCACCGCCACGACGTCGTCCTGGTGCTACGCCTCGCCGGCCGAGCGGGAGTGGTGGGGCACCTCCTGGGCCGGCCGGGCGACCGCGTCGGCGTTCGCCGAGCAGGCGGTGGCCTACGGGCTGGCCACGCCGGCCGAGCTCGAGGAGGTCGCCGCCGCGTGGCGCCGCTGGGCCGCCGCGGACGACGGCTGGCTCGGGATGATGCACGGCGAGCTGCTGATCCGCGTGTGAGACGCCCGCCACCCCCGTCGAGATCGCGCGATCTCGCACGCCCGGAGGTCCGGGACGGTGCGAGACCGCGCGATCTCGACGGGACGGCTCATGCCCCCTGGCGGGCGGCGTTGGCCTGGACGGCGGTGCTCACGTACTGCGCCAGCCCGGGCGCCAACGCCTCGTACGTGGCGGTGAACCGCGCGTCCTCGACGTACATCCGCCCGAGGCCGGCGTGCACCTCCGGCGAGCACTCGTAGAACCACCGGCTGATGTGCTGCCGGTTGTCCTCGGCGACGTCCATCGCCTGCTCCGAGTCCGGGGCCGCGCCGGAGCGCATCGCCGCGACGAAGCGGTTGCCGATGTCCTCCATCTCGGCCTTGATGCGGACCCAGTCCTCCTTGGCGTACGCCGCGGTCTTCCGCTGCGACTCCGCGTAGGCGTCCGTGTCGCCCCAGCGCTCCTCGACCTCGGCCTCGTACTGCGCCGGGTCGTGCTCGCCGAAGACCTCGAACCGTTCCTCCGGGGTCAGGGAGATCCCCATCGTCCTCGCCTCCATCTCCTTCTCCACGGCCGCGACCATCGCCCGGGTCCGCTCGAGCCGGTCCAGCAGCAGCCGGTGCTGCCGGCGCAGGTGCTCGGCCGGGTCTGCCGACGGGTCGTCCAGCAGGGTCGCGACCTCCTCCAGGGGGAACCCGAGCTCGCGGTAGAGCAGCACCTGGTGCAGCCGGTCCAGGTCGCCCGGCGCGTACTGCCGGTAGCCGGCCGGCGTGCGCCCGGACGGGGACAGCAGACCGATGCGGTCGTAGTGGTGCAGCGTGCGCACCGTGACCCCGGCCAGGGCGGCCACCTCACCCACGTTCACGGGTCCCTCCTCTCTGACGGGGACGAGTGCACAGCCTGACGTCGCGTCAGGGTCAAGCGCGATGTCGACCTCGGCCGGCCCGCCTGCAGGGGCCCGCGCCGAGCGGGCGAGGCGTGGGGGGCAGGCGGGTCCTCCTGCTGCTGGCCGAGCTCGACGGCCTCGACGAGTACGCCGTCCGCCGGCCGATGACGCCGACCGGTGTTCGGCCGGCCGGCCGGGCGTCCCTACCGTGGGACGACGGGGGTGAGGACGACGCCGACATGTGGGCGACCGCGGACCAGACCCGGGAGGAGGTCGTCGAGCTGTACCGGTTCGCCGCCGCGCACGCCGACGCCACCGTCGAGGCGCTGCCCCTCGACGCCGTCGGCGAGGTGCCGTGGTGGCGCGAGGAGCGACGCCGGCCGACCCTGCACACCGTCCTGGTGCACGTCTGCGTCGAGCTCGCCCGGCACGCCGGCCACGCCGACATCGTCCGCGAGCTCGTCGACGGCGCCGTCGATGAGCCCGGAGAACGCCGACCTCCCCGAGCGGGGAGCCGCGGAGTGGGCCGCCTCCCGCGACCGCGTCGACGAGGCGGCGCGCCAGGCGGCCGCGCGGCAGGGCGCGGCTCCCACGGGTGCCGCCCCGAGGGGTGCCGCGCCGCGCGATGGGTGAGGATCCTCGGCATGGCCGCCGACGACGTCTCGCCCGAGGACCCCTTCCCCCGCAAGCGCGTCCGCGTCGACCGGCGGGCGAACGGCAACCTCCAGATGGCGTACGTGGAGGTGGGGGAGGGCGGGGCGGGCGGGGACGACATCGTCTTCCTGCACGGCAACCCGACGTCGTCCTACCTGTGGCGCAACGTCATCCCGCACGTGCAGCACCTGGGCCGCTGCCTGGCGCCCGACCTCATCGGCATGGGCGACTCGGACAAGCTGCCCGACCCCGGCCCGGGCACGTACTCGTTCTCCGCCCACGCCGGCTTCCTCGAGCGGTTCCTCGACGCGGTCGGCGCCACCGAGCGGGTCACCTTCGTGCTGCACGACTGGGGCTCGGCCCTCGGCTTCGACTGGGCGCACCGCCACCCGGGCGCGGTCCGGGGCGTCGCGTTCACCGAGGCCATCGTCACACCGCTGACCTGGGCGGACTGGCCCGCCGACGCGCGCAAGGTCTTCCGCACCATGCGCGGCCCGGACGGCGAGGCCGCGGTGCTGGAGAAGAACGTCTTCGTCGAGCGGATCCTGCCCGCCTCGGTGGCCCGCGGGCTCACTGCGGCGGCGCACGAGCGCTACCGCCGGCCCTTCACCACGCCGGAGGAGCGCTGGCCCACCCTCGAGTGGCCGCGGCAGATCCCGCTCGAAGGGGTCCCGCCGCGGGTGCGCGACGTCGTCGCCCGCTACGGGCAGTGGCTGCGCACCAGCGACGTCCCCAAGCTGTTCATCAACGCCGACCCCGGCTCGATCCTGGTCGGCCGGCAGCGGGCCTTCGTGCGCAAGTGGGCGGCGCTGACCGAGGTGACCGTGCCCGGCTCGCACTTCGTCCCGGAGGACTCGCCGCACGAGATCGGCCGGGCGCTGGCCGACTGGCTGCCGACCCTGCGCCGGCGGTAGGCCCGGCGGGCCGCCGTCCTAGCGCGTCCTCTTCCCGGCGCCCAGGGACTCGGCGGTCTTGGCGATCCGTGCGGCGCGGGTCTCGGGCTTCTTGGCCTCCTCGACCCAGCGCACCCACTCCTTGCGGTGCGAGGGGGCCAGGCCGTCGAAGAACCTGCGCGCCCCGTCGTCCAGGGCGGCGGCGAGGTCGTCGGGCAGCGGGGTCTCCCGCGGCGCGGTGTCCAGCTCGACCCGGACGTCGACCTCCTCGCCGGCCTGCACGCCGGCGGCCTGCCGGTGCTCGGCGGCCAGCGGCACCCAGAACGCCCCGCCCATCGCGGCGACCGTCGTCCGGTAGGTGTGGCGGCCCACCGTCACGACCACCGGTGGCCGCTTGCCGGCGCCGAGCGCGTCCACCACGTCGTCGGGTACCTGCAGGCCGGTGGCGGTCTTGCCGCCGAGCACGACGGTCGTCCGGAACTCCATGCGGCGCAGGTTAGGGCCTCGGCCGGTCAGGCGGGCTGCGCCTCGGCGGCGGCCACCGTGGGGACGACGCCGGCGGTGCCCGGGAACGACCGGTTGCTGAAGTGCCGCATCTCCGGGCCCCAGCGCCGCATCGCCGAGCGGTGCGGGTCGGTCCGCACGAAGGCGAGCATCGCCGCCTGGTCGTCCCACCACGACACGGTCGTGAAGTGGCGGGCCAGGGGGCGGGCCCGGAGGAACAGCGAGCGCGCCCCGGGGGAGCGCATGGTCTGCCGCCGGATGGCGAGCGAGTCGCGCAGGAAGGCGGGGACGTCGCGCAACCTGCGCAGGTGCAGCTGGGTGAGCACGACGACGCCGGGGCCCTCGCCCAGGGTCGGGGCCTGCCACGGCAGGTCGGGGATGACGGGCACGGCTCCTCCTCGGATCGACACTTAACGCGTGTAAAGCAGAGGGTAGACCGATGCCTTTACACTCGTAAAGTGCCGTCCGACCCTGCTCAGCGGATCCCGGGTCGGCTCCGCGCCGACCTGCTGAGGGCCGCCGCCACCCTCGTCGAGCGGACCGGCTCGCCGGAGGCGGTGACGCTGCGCGCGGTGGCCCGCGAGGCCGGGGTGAGCGCCCCGGCCGTGTACGGGCACTTCCCGGACCTCGACGCGCTGCTCGACGCCGTCCTCGCCGAGGCGTTCGACGAGCTGCGGGCGGCGATCGCGGCGGCCGTGGCCGGGCACGCCGACCCGGTCGACCGGCTCTCCGCGGGGTGTCGCGCGTACGTGGCGGCCGGGCTGGCCGCGCCCGGCCGCTACCGGGCGATGTTCGGGCCCCGGCGGCTGCCCGCCGGGCAGGCGGCCTTCGACGTCCTGGTCGCGGCGGTGGCCGCCTGCGTGCGTGCCGGGCGGTCGGCGAGCCGGGACCCGCGCGCCGACGCAGGCCTCGTGTGGACGGCGCTGCACGGCGTGGTGAGCCTGCGCTCGGCCGGGCCGGACCTGCCGTGGCCCGACCTCGACGCCCAGGTCGACGCGCTGGTCGGCCGCCTCGCGCTGGTGCAGCCGGCGGGCTGAGCGCGGACGCGGCTCAGGTCAGGGCGCGCACCGTCTCGACGGCGGCCACCACGGCGAAGACGAGGAACAGGACGGCGGCCACCCGGCGGATGAGCGCGACCGGCAGCCTGTCGGCGAGCTTCTTGCCCAGGAACACCGCGAGGCCGGACACGGTGAGCAGCGCGGCCCAGGCGCCGATGAAGACCGAGATCGGCGCGTCCAGCCGGGCGGCCAGGCCGGCGGTCGCCAGCTGGGAGAGGTCCCCCCACTCCGCGGCGAACAGCACGCCGAAGGAGATGGCCGCGGCGCGGAGGAACGACGTCCCCTCGCGGGCGGCGGCGATGTCGTCGGCCTCCTCCGGGCCGCTGCGCGCGCTGCGCCACAGCAGCACGGCCCCGACGAGGAACAGCACGGCGACCACGCCGCTGACCAGGGCCCCCGGGAGCAGCGACAGCAGGCTGCCCGCGGTGACCGCGATGGCGACCTGCAGGCCGAACGCCGCCCCGACGCCGACGAACACCGGCCAGTGGGGGAGCCGCGTGGCCAGGACGAGGCTGGCGAACAGGGTCTTGTCCGGCAGCTCGACCGGGAGGACGAGGACGAAGGCGGTCGCGATGACCGACAGGGACAGCACGGGGTTTCTCTCTTCCGCTCGGCACTGCCGGGCGGGTGCGGGCAGCCTCCGACCGGCAGCACGGGACTGCTCAGGTCGAAGGTCTCGCCCACCCACGCCGGGGCGTGGGCCCGCTGACCGGGCGACCACCGAGGTGGTGCGCCAGCATGTCGACCAGCGGACGGGGGGCTACTCCCCTTCTCGGCCCGCCAGCGTAGCCGAGCGGTGCCGGGAATCCGGGTGCGCACGGGTGAGGTGGCCCACTAGCGTCGGGCCATGCCGTTCCGTTGACGCCCGTCCACGGCCTCCCTGACCCCCGCGGCCCGCCCGCTGGCCCGGCTGGCCGTGGGCTGGGCCGCGCTCTCCGAGCTGGTCCCGTACTACCCGCTCTACGCCCTGCTCTTCCTCGACACCGGGCTGTCCGACGCCCAGGTGTCGGGGCTGTTCGCGGTCTGGTCGGTGACCGGGCTGCTCACCGAGGTCCCGGCCGGCGTGCTGGCCGATCGCTGGTCGCGGCGCGGCGTCGTCGTCCTCGGCGGCGTGCTGCAGGCGGCCGCGTTCGCCGTCTGGACCGCCGCGCCCGCCGCCCCGGCGTTCGCGATCGGGTTCGCGCTGTGGGGGGTGTCCTCGGCGCTGGTCTCCGGTGCCGCGGAGGCCCTGGTGTACGACGGCCTGGCGGCAGTCGGCGCGGAGTCGGCCTACGCCCGGGTCAACGGGTGGATGACCGCGGCCGAGCTGCTGGTGCAGATCCCGACGGCGGGCGCGGCCAGCCTGCTGTTCGTGCTCGGCGGGTACCCCGCGGTGGGCTGGGCGAGCGTCGCGGTGTGCTTGGCCGCCGCCGCGCTCGCGCTGCGCTTCCCCGAGACCCGGCACGTCCCGGAGGACGACGAGGAGGAGGACGTGCCGCTCCGGCAGGGCGTCGCCGAGGCGCTGCGCCCGGGGCTGCGGCTGACCGTGCTCGCGGTCGCCCTCCTGGGCGGCCTGGACGCGTTCGAGGAGTACTTCCCGGTCCTCGCCGGGGACTGGGGCGTGCCCACCCAGGTCGTGCCGTTCGCCGTCCTCGCCACGGCCCTGGCCGGGGCGCTGGGCGGGGCGCTGGCCGGGCGCGCCGAGCGGCTCCCCGACGTGGCGCTGCCGGCGCTGCTCGCGCTCGCCGGGGTGCTCCTCGTCGTCACGGCGCTGTGGGCCCGGCCGGCGGCGCTGGTCGCGCTCGCCGTGGCCTACGGCGTCTACATCGCCGTGCTGGTCGTCGGGGAGGCGCGCCTGCAGCACCGGATCACCGGGCCGCACCGGGCGACCATCACCTCGGTGGCGGGGCTGGGCCTCGAGCTCGCCTCGCTGCCGGTGTTCGCGGCCTGGGCCCTCGGCGGGCTGGGCGGCGTGGCGGTCGTCGTCCTCGCCGTCGTGCCGGTGGTGGCCGCCGGCCTGCGCCGTCCGGCGGTCAGCTGACCGGGTAGGCGGCCTCGGCGGCGGCCGTGGCCGCGCGCAGCACCTCCTTGACCGGGGTGGCCAGCCGCGCGGCGAGCGCGGCCACGTCGTCGAACTCCACGCTGACGTTGACCACGGCGCCGTCGAGGACGGCGAGCTTCACGCCCACCCGCCCGCCGAGCACGGCCACGGACGCCGACGCCCGCTCAAGTGCCACCTTGCCGACCGGCAGCACCCGCAGGCCGATCGTCGACGTCGTCGTGAACAGCACCGCGCGGAGGTCGTCGACCGCCCCGGGCGGGGCCAGCACCGAGACGGTGTGCGCCGGGCGGCCCTTCTTCATGAGGATCGGGGTCAGCCAGGCGTCCGAGGCACCGGCCGCCAGCAGCCGGTCGAGCACGCCGGGCCACAGCCGGGGGTCCAGGTCGTCGACGTTGGCCTCCAGCACCACCGCGGACGGCGGGGTGGGCCGCTCGGGCTCCCCGAGCACCAGCCGGACGACGTTGGGCAGCTGCTCGGGGTCGCGGGCGCCGGCGCCGACGCCCACGCGGGTGACCCGCATGGGGGGCAGCGCCGTCCACTCGTCGACCCGCGCCGCCAGCAGCGCCGCACCGGTGGGCGTGCAGGCCTCGGCGGGCACCGGGCCGGCGTGCACCGGCGCCCCGGCCAGCAGCTCCAGCACCGCGGGGGCCGGGACGGGCACGACACCGTGCGCGCCGCGCACCGCGCCGCTGCCCAGCGCGACGGGGGAGGCGGTGAGCCGCTCCAGCCGCAGGTGCTCGAAGGCCGCCACGACCCCGACGACGTCGGCCAGCGCGTCGAGCGCGCCGACCTCGTGGAAGTGCACGCTCTCCGGCGCGACGCGGTGCACCCGGCCCTCGGCGACGGCCAGCCGCTCGAAGACGGCCAGCGCGCCGTCCCGCACCGCGGGGGCCAGGTCGGCGTCGGCGAGCAGCTCCCGGACGTCGGCCCACGTGCGCGTGTGCACCGACGGCGGGGCGTGCACGTGCACCCGGGTCGCGCCCAGCCCGTGCCGGCTCACCTGCTCGGTGACCAGCCGGATGCGCTCCACCGGCAGCGCGGCGACCGCGGCGGCCGGGACGTCCAAGGGCACCCCCGCGTCCACCAGCGCGCCGAGCAACAGGTCCCCCGACGCCCCTGCGGCGAGATCCAGCCAACCGATCACCGGGGGACCGTAACCACCACCCCGTTGCCGGGGTTCCTCGTGCCCTGCGGGCGCTGCAGGACCGGCAACGGACGAGGAACGCACGCACTGCGCCGCTGCGGCGCCGCGGTCACCTCCGCCGCGTCCTCCGGGCGATCCTCGCGGCGAAGACGCCGGCGGCGTGGCCGTTGTCGATGTTGCTGACCACGACCCCCGGCGAGGCCGAGTTCAGCATGGTCAGCAGCGCGCTGAACCCGCCGAAGGACCCCGGCTGCCCGGTGGAGGTGGGCACCGCGACGATCGGCACGTCGGTGAGCGCGCCGACGAGCCCGGCCAGCGAGGCGTCCAGCCCGGCGACGACGACCAGGCAGTCGACGTCGTCGAGCAGCGAGCGGTCGGCGATCAGCGGGCGCAACCGGCTGCCGCCGACGTCGTCCACCCGCACGACCTCGGTGCCGGTGACGCGGGCGGCGAAGGCGGCCTCGGCGGCGACCGGCAGGTCGCCCCCGGCCCCGCACAGCACGCCGATCCGGCCGACGGGCTCGGGCAGCGGGCCGACCGCCGCCGACAGCGACGCGGCGTCGACCGTGGTGTAGGCGTCGTGCTCGCTGGCCAGGGCGACCAGCGTCTCCGCGGTCGCGCGCACGACCACCGCCGGCCGGTCGGGGAACTGCCGGCGCGCCTCGCGGACCAGCGCGAGCACCTGCTCGGTGCTGCGGCCGGTGCCCCAGATGACGTCGGGCTCGGCCGGCACGTCCCGGACCGGCGGGGCCGGTGCGGCCACGGGGCCGGGCTCGGCGGGCGGGAGCGGGCCGAGCGCGGGCTCGGCGGGGCTGCCCAGACCCAGCGGCGGGTCGACGGGCTCGACGAGGAGGGGAGCGAAGCCGCCGGGGTCTCCGGCCGGGTCGTCCAGCGGGGAAGGCTGCACGTCAGGGACCCTATGCGCCGCCGGAGGGCCCGCCGGGGCGACGGCGGGGGCCGTGTCCGCCCCACCGGACTCGTCCGTCACAGCAGTCGTCGTCCGCCTCGCCGGCCCGAAGAGGACGTCGAGCGGGCTGTCGCCGGCGCGGGTCTGGGTGACCGCCGACATCCGGACGACGCGGTTGCGGCCGCTGCGCTTGGCGTCGTAGAGGACGCCGTCGGCGGCGGCGAACAGGGTGCGCCGGTCGTCGCCGCGGGTGGCCGAGGCGATGCCCACGCTGATCGTCACCGGCAGGTCGACCCCGAGGCCGGCCCAGTCGAACTCGGCGACCGCGCGGCGGGCCCGCTCCAGCGCCCGCTCCGCCTGCTCGGCGGTGGTGTCGGGCAGCAGGATGACGAACTCGTCGCCGGCCCAGCGGCACACCTCGTCGGTGTCGCGGACCCCGGCGATCAGCAGCTCGGCCACGGTCCGCAGCACGGCGTCCCCAGTGGGGTGCCCGGCGGCGTCGTTGACCTCCTTGAACCGGTCGACGTCGACGACGGCCAGCGCCGGCGTGGTGCCCGAGGACAGCAGCCCGTCCAGCCGCGCCTCGGCGTACCGGCGGTTGGGCAGGTGGGTGAGCGGGTCCTCGTAGGCCTGCCGGCGCAGCTGCCCGGCGGCCCGCTCGGTCTCCAGCAGGCTCTTGCGCCGGTCGAACAGCTCCACCCAGCGGGTGCGCCGCTCGTCGACCCGGTCCAGCTCGTCGGCGAGGTAGGCCTGCAGGTACGGCAGCGCCCGGCCGGCGTCGTCCAGCTCGGAGTGCAGCGTGCACAGCTCGCGCAGCGCGGCCCGGCGCACGCGCGGCAGGCCGTGCTCGGTGGCGATGGCCAGGGCCTGGGCCAGCTGCTCGTCGGCCCCGCGGCCGTCGCCCTGCCGGCGCAGCGCGCGGCCCAGGGCCAGCAGCGCCGCCGAGAGCAGCGCCCGGTCGCCGCTGGCGGTGGTGACCCGGACGGCGGCGCGCAGCGGACCGGCGGCCGCGGCGTGCTCGCCGAGCCCGACCAGCGCCCAGCCGTGCACGACCTGGGCGGCGACCACCGCGGCGGTCGACTCCGGCGGCAGCAGGGCCAGGGCGCGCTCGGCGAGGTCGCGCGCCTCGGCGAAGTGCGGCTCCGCCGCCTCCGGGACGCCGTCGTCGAGCAGGCCCTCGCCGAGCTCGGCGGACAGCTCGCCGAGGCGGGTGGCGGTGCGGGCGACCAGGACGTCGGCCTCGCCGTCGGGGGCGCCGTCCCGCCCCAGGGCGCCGGGCACCGTCGCGGCGGCCACGGCGGTCTCGTGCGCGCGCCGCTGGTAGTCCAGCGCGAGCGGCATGAGCTCGAGGTCGGCCAGCACCCCGGCGAGGGTGCCCAGGGTGTCGACGAGCAGCCCGGACGGCGGCAGCGCGGAGTCCAGCAGGCTGGCCGCCTCGACCGCCTCGTCCATCGCGGCGTCGATGCGGCGGGAGAGCAGCTCGATGCGGGCGTGCCGGGCCAGGCCGGCGGCGCGCTGCAGCTCGTCGTCGGCGGCGTCGAACGCGGCCTTCGCCGAGCGCACCAGGGCGATCGCCAGCGCGGCGCGGGAGGCCGACTCCGACCGCGGGTCGCCGTCCTCGGCCCCGGGCGCCGGGCCGTCGAGCAGCTCGGCGACGCCGGCGTGCAGGTCCAGCGCGGGGGGTGAGCCCGTGCCGTGCGGGGGCTCGACCGGGTCGCCGACGAGGGTGAACCCGGCCTTCCGCAGCCGCCGCACGAGCAGCTCCGCCCGCAGCGTGTCGGCCCACGCGCGGCCGAGGTGGGCGGGGGTCTCCTCGTGGCCGTCGCGCGGCGCGGGGGCGACGTAGGGGGAGGGGTCGGACTCGACGTCGGCGAGCAGCTCCTCGGCGTCGTCGAGCTGCCAGTTGGAGAGGGCAGCCGTCACCCGCTGGTGCAGGGCTCCCGGTGGCACGAGCGCACTGTGCACGTCGGTACCGACGGAGTCGAGCACCGGTCGCGGGGCGCGCCGACCGGTGTGACGTCCGTCGTCCGTTTCGTCACAGCCGCCCCACCCGGCAGACGCGGTCACGAGGCCCCCTCCAGCGGCGCCCGCCCGCCGGGGGCCCGGACCCGGTTGCGCCCGCCGCGCTTGGCGGAGAACAGGTGCAGGTCGGCGGTGTCGAACAGGGACCGCCAGCTCGGCGACTCTTCCTCGGCGGCCGGCGCGGTGGCCACGCCGATGCTCACGGTCACCGGCTCGGTCAGGTGCAGGTCGTCCCAGTCGGCGTCGGCCACCGCCGTGCGCAGCCGGTCCATGGCGACCAGTGCCTGCTGCTCGGTGGCGGTGGGCAGGACGACGAGGAACTCGTCGCCGGCCCAGCGGTACACCTCGTCACCGGCGCGGCAGTGCTCGAGCAGCAGGGCGGCCACCCGGCGCAGCACCTCGTCCCCGTTGGAGTGCGAGGTGTCGTCGTTGACCTCCTTGAACCGGTCGATGTCGACGACGGCCAGCGACAGCGGCTCCTCACCCAGGCGCATGCTGGCCAGCCGGCGCTCCGCGCTGCGCCGGTTGCCCAGGCCGGTGAGCGGGTCCTCCATCGCGTGCCGGCGGAGGACGGCGGCCTGCCGCTCGGCCTCCCGCAGCCGGCTGCGGCGCACGAACATCTCCGCCCACAGCTGGCGGCCGCGCGCGTGGGCGCGGCCGGTGTCGGCCCGGTAGGCCTCCAGCCAGTGCAGCGCCTCGGCGGGCCGGCCCATCGCGGCGGTGCTCTGGCCCAGCTCGAGCAGGCACTGCCGGTAGCGCCGGCGGTCACCGGTGGCCGCGAACGCTCCGGCGGCGTCGACCAGCAGGTCCGTGGCCTCGGCGCCGTGCCCGCCCCCGGACTGCGACTGGTGCAGGCGGGTGAGCAGCCGGGCGAGCACCAGGTCGGCGTACCCGCGCAGCCAGATGCCGCCGTCCCGGTGGATGCGCCGGTGCGCCCGGCGCATCGGCCCCATGGCCTCGTCGACCTCGCCCCGGGACGACATCCCCCACGCCTGGACGACGTCGAGCAGGTCCTGCTCGCCCGGCTCGGGCTCCCAGCCCAGCTCCCGCGCGGCCTGCGCGCACTCCACCGCCACCCCGGCCAGCTCCTGCGCCCGCTCGGCGTCCCCCCGCCGGTGCAGGGTCTGGGCCAGCTCGGCGTGCTGCTGGGCGCACAGCTGCAGCAGCCGCCAGCGGTCGGCCAGGCCCGGCAGCCGGCCGGCGACCCGGTCCCCGGCCAGGGCCTGCGCGACGGCGAGCTCCTCCAGGTCGAGGGTGGTCAGCGTCAGCGACAGCCACAGGTGGGCCTGGTGCAGCGCCCGCGAGGGGCCGTCGACCGACGGGCTCTCGGTGAGCAGGCTGGCGTCGACGGCCAGCAGCATCGCGGCGTCGAAGTGGTCGGCGGTTGCCTCGACGTGGGCCAGGTAGGCCAGCGTGAGGGCGGTCTGCGCGCAGGGTCGGCACCGCCCGAGGGCCTCGCGGGCGGCCGCCACCGCGGCCGCGGCGCGCTCCCGCTCGCCGTCCAGCAGGGCGCGGCGGGCGGCGAGGGCGTGCCGCCAGGCGACCCAGACGGCGTCGGTGGCGGCCTCCAGGGCGCCCTCGGCCCGGTCGTGCTCGGCGGTGAAGGCGGTGGGGTCGTCGCGGTCGCTCGCGGCCAGCAGACGCCAGAGCGCATCGTCGAGGTCACCCTCGGTGAGGCGCTCGGGGCCGGGGGTCACGCATCCTCCAACGACGGGTGGGGCCGGCCGGTGCGGCCGCCTGCTGCCGGGCGCGACGACGCTCCCCCCGGGTGGAGCGGTTGCTCCGGCCCGACGCCACTACCCTCGTCGGATGCCTGCGATGCCTTCGACGCGGCCCCCGACGCGGTTCGCCTACCTCGGGCCCGAGGGTACCTTCGCCGAAGCGGCCCTGAGCAGGGCCGTTCCCCCGGGCGAGGGGACGCGGCAGCCCGAACCCAGCGTCGCCGCGGCGCTGGCCGCCGTCCGGTCCGGGGAGGCCGACGCGGCCCTGGTGCCGCTGGAGAACTCCGTCGAGGGCTCGGTGCCGGCCACCATGGACGGTCTGGCCGACGGTGCGCCGCTGCTGATCACCCGCGAGGTGTTCCTGGCGGTGTCGTTCGTCCTCGCCGTCCGGCCGGGGACGCGGCTGGCCGACGTCCGCTCGGCCGCCAGCCACCCGCACGCGCTGGCGCAGACCTCCCGGCGGCTGGCCGAGCTGCTGCCCGGCGTGGTCCCGCTGCCGGCGACCTCCACCGCCGAGGCAGCGCGGCAGGTCGGCGAGGGCGCCGTCGACGCCGCGGTGTGCGCCCCCATCGCGGCCGAGCGCTACGGCCTGGAGGCCCTCGTCGACGACGTCGCCGACCACCCCGGCGCCGTGACCCGGTTCGTGCTCGTGGCCCCGCCCGGCCCGCTGCCCGCGCCGACCGGCGACGACAAGACCTCGCTGGTGGCCGTGGTCAGCGACCGCACCGGCGCGCTGCTGGAGCTGCTGCGCGAGTTCGCCGTCCGGGAGATCAGCCTGACCCGCATCGAGTCGCGGCCGACCCGGGAGCGGCTGGGCGTCTACTCCTTCTCGCTGGACTGCGAGGGGCACGTGGCCGACGCCCGGGTGGGGGAGGCGCTGGCCGCCCTGCACCGCGTGTGCGAGGACGTCCGGTTCCTCGGCTCCTACCCGCGGGCCGACGGGCGGGGCAACAAGCCGGTGCCCGCGACCGCCGCCGACCCCGCCTTCGCCGAGGCGGCCGACTGGCTGCAGCGGGTCCGCGCCGGCGACGTCTGAGCAAGGCCCCCCCGCTCACTCATCTCCCCGAGTTGATCATGGGCTTGGTGACGGCTCCTGCGGCGTGTCCGCGCGGGTCGGCCGCAACAACCCCATGATCAACGCCGAGGGGGCCGGGGCCGGGGGTGGGGCCGGGGGTGGGGGTGCAGCCGGGAGGTGGGCGTCACACGCGGGCCGGCTCGCGCTCGGGCGCCGGGCGGACGGGTCGCCTCGCCAGCCGCCCGGGCCACCACACGCGGTCGCCGAGCAGGGTGACCGCGGCGGGCACCAGCAGCGACCGGACGACGAAGGTGTCGAGCAGCACGCCGAAGCCGACCAGGAACCCCAGCTGGGTGAGGATCACCAGCGGCAGCACGGTGAGCGCGCCGAAGGTGGCGGCCAGCACCAGCCCGGCGCTGGTGATCACCCCGCCGGTGACGGCCAGGGCGCGCCGGATCCCCTCCCGCGTGCCCGCGCGCAGCGACTCCTCGCGGGCGCGGGTCATCAGGAAGATGTTGTAGTCGATCCCCAGCGCGACCAGGAACACGAACCCGATGAGCAGCACCTGCGGGTCGCTGCCGGGGAAGTCGAAGAGCGAGTCGAACACCAGCGACCCGACGCCGACCGTCGACAGCACGCTCAGCGCCACCGTGGCGACCAGCAGCACCGGCGCCACCAGTGCCCGCAGCAGCAGGGCCAGGACGACGGTGATCACGCCCAGCACCAGCGGGACGATCACCGCGAGGTCGCGGGCCGCGGTCTCCTGCGTGTCCAGGTCGCTGGCCGTGGCGCCGCCGACCAGCGCCGCGGGGTCGACGGCGCGCACCGCCGTCCGCAGGTCGGCGACGGTGTCACGGGCCGCGGCGCTGTCGGGCGCGTCGGCGAGGGTGGCGTCGAGGCGGACCAGCCCGTCGACCTCGACCGGTGGCGCCGAGCCGGCACCGGGCCGCTGCCCGGTGAACGGGGCGACCGCGCTGACGCCGTCCACGCCGGCGGCCGCCTCGGCCACCGCCTCCCAGCCGCCGGCCGGCGTGACCACCACCGCGGGGCTGGCACCCCCGGCGGCGAAGTGCCGCTCGAGAGCCTCCTGGCCGGCGGCCGACGGCGAGCCGCCACGCACGGCGTCGGACAGGGCGATCCCGCGGGCGTCGAAGGTGGGCGCGAACGCCGCGAGCACGACCAGCAGGCCGAGGCTGCCGAGCAGCACCCGGCCCGGCCGGCGGCCGACGCCGGTGGCGACCCGCTCCCAGCCGCGACCGTGGGGCTGGCCGTCCCCGTACCGCGGGCGGAACGGCCAGAACGCGGCGCGGCCGAACAGCACCAGCACCGCCGGCAGGAAGGTGAGGGCGGCCAGCACGGCGACGGCGATGCCGACCGCGGAGATCGGGCCGAGGCCGCGGTTGGAACCGAGGTCGGAGAAGAGCAGGCACAGGACGCCGAGGACCACGGTGGCGCCGCTGGCCACGATCGGCTCCCACGACTGCCGCAGTGCCACGCGCATGGCGGTGGACGGGGACCGCTCCCGCCGCAGCTCCTCGCGGTAGCGGGCGACCAGGAGCAGGCCGTAGTCGGTGGCCGCGCCGACGACCAGGATCGACGCAATGCCCTGGCTCTGGCCGTTGACCGCGATCCACCCCTCGCGCGCCAGGAGGTAGGCGACGGCCAGCGCGACCACCAGCGCCATGCCGGCGGTGCCGATGACCAGCAGCGGCAGCAGCGGGCTCCGGTAGACGACCAGCAGGATGAGCAGGACCACGCCGAAGGCGGCGAGCAGGAGCAGGCCGTCGATGCCGGAGAAGCCCTCGGCGAAGTCGGAGAAGGCCGCTCCGGGACCGGTGACGTGGGCCGTCGTGCCCTCGACCGGGGGCAGCTCCCGCAGCTGTCCGACGACCTCGCCCAGGGTGTCGCCGAGGTCGGGGTCGAAGGGCAGGACCACCTGGACCGCCGCGCCGTCCTCCGACGGGATCGGCGGGGACGGCTCCCCGGCCAGGGCGCCGGCCCGGTCGGCGAGCGCCACCGCCTCGTCGGCGCGGGCGGCGACCTCGGCCTGCCGGGCGCCGTCCAGGGGGCCGTCGTCGCTCTCCCAGAGCAGCACGACCGGCAGGCTCCGCTCGGTGGCGAAGCGGCGCTGCAGTTCGGTGACCCGCGTGGACTCGGCGCTGTCGGGG
The DNA here is from genome assembly GCF_054050075.1 of Geodermatophilus sp. SYSU D00965. Taxonomy (NCBI): domain Bacteria; kingdom Bacillati; phylum Actinomycetota; class Actinomycetes; order Geodermatophilales; family Geodermatophilaceae; genus Geodermatophilus; species Geodermatophilus sp. SYSU D00965. Next base: position 86,325 of record NZ_JBJGYQ010000025.1, read on the forward strand.
AGGAAGGCTGCGGAGTCGTTCTCCTGCACCTCGGTCAGAGCGCCGCCGTACTGCCCCAGCGGTCCGGCGAGGCCGAGCCAGAGGAGGACGACGAGGGCGGGGAGCAGCCAGCGGGTGAGAGAGCGCATGATGTCCCTTGATGGTCGAACATCTCGATCGTCGAGAGATTACGGCGGGGAGCCGCCGGACGCCAGTCGGGAGGTGGGAGTGGCCGAGGACGCCGTCGCCGCGCGCCAGGAGGTGGCCCTCCTGCTGCGCCGGCTGACCGTCGAGCTGGACGCGGTGGGTCAGCGGTTCGCCACGGTCCACGGGCTGGGGCGCACCGACGTCCGGGCACTGGTGACGATCATGGACGCCGCGCGGCGCGGCCAGGCGCTGACCGCGGGCGCCCTCGGCTCGGCGGTGGAGCTCAGCTCGGCGTCGGTGACCGCGCTGGTCGACCGGCTGGAGCGGGCCGGCCACCTGCGCCGGGTGCGCGACCCGCAGGACCGGCGCCGGGTCGCGCTGGAGATGACCGACGAGGCGATGGCCGCCGGCGCCGAGCACTTCGGCGGGCTGCAGCGCGACCTGGTCGCGGCGATGGGCGGCTACTCGGACGAGGAGCTGGCCGTCGTCCGCCGCTTCCTGGTGGAGATGACCGGGGTGATCGAGCGCCACGCCCGCGCCGCGGACCCGCCGGTGGAGTGATCGGATCCGCGGGACGTGCGCGACCCGCCGCTACAGGTAGAGGCCGGTGGACTCCTCGATCCGCTCGGCGGCCACGGCGTGCACGTCGCGCTCGCGGAGGATGAGCAGGTCCTCGCCGTGCACCTCGACCTCGTGCTGGTCCTCGGGGGAGAACAGCACCTGGTCGCCGACCTTCACCTGGCGGACGCTGGAGCCGACGCCGCGGGCCTCGCCCCACACCAGCCGCTTGGCCACCTGGGCGGTCGCGGGGATGAGGATGCCGCCACTGGACCGGCGCTCGCCGTCCTCCTTGCGCAGTGCCACCAGGATGCGGTCGTGCAGCATCTTGATCGGCAGCCCTGAGCCCTTGACGTCAGCCACGTCGATCAACTTACGCGGTGGGGGGGGGGGGGGGGGGGGGGGGGGGGGGGGGGGGGGGGGGGGGGGGGGGGGGGGGGGGGGGGGCGGGGGGGGGGGGGGGGGG
>NZ_JBJGYQ010000026.1:0-83043 GCF_054050075.1 Geodermatophilus sp. SYSU D00965
CCGGCCGCACATCGCGGCCGGGCACCTCCGGCCCCGTCCAGGGTCCCGCCCTGAGCCTGCGAAGGGTGGGGAGGAGGGGGTCCTCTCTCAGAACGGGTAGGCGGGCAGGTCGCCGCGGAGGGTGACCCACTGCGTCTCGGTGAAGGCCTCGATGTTGGCCTGCGGACCGCCGTGCCGGGAGCCGGTGCCCGACGCCCCGACGCCGCCGAACGGGGCGACCGCCTCGTCGTTCACCGTCTGGTCGTTGATGTGCACCAGGCCCGACGGGATCCGCTCGGCCAGCTGCAGACCGGCGTACACGTCGCGGGTGAGGATGCCCAGCGACAGGCCGTACTCGGTGCCCGCGGCGAGCTCGGCGACCTCGTCCAGCGACGAGAACGCGGTCACCGGGGCGACCGGGCCGAAGATCTCCTCCCGGTAGGCCGCGGCGTCCACCGGGACGTCGCCGAGCACGGTCGGCCGGTAGAACAGCCCCTCGAAGGTGCCGCCGGTGCGGACCGTGGCCCCGCCGTCCACCGACGCGGTGACCAGGCCGTGCACGCGGTCGCGCTGGGTGGCGTCGATCAGCGGGCCCAGCGCCACCTGCTCGCGGAACGGGTCGCCGACCGGCAGCTTCTCGACCTTCTCGGTGAGGACCGCCGTGTACTCCTCGGCGATCGACTCGTGCACCAGGTGCCGGGACGTCGCCATGCAGATCTGCCCGGAGTGGGAGAACGTGCCCCACGCGCCGACGCTCGCCGCCGCCGTGACGTCGACGTCGGGCAGGACGATCAGCGCCGAGTTGCCGCCCAGCTCCAGGTGCGCCCGCTTCAGGTGTTGCCCCGCCAGCGCCCCGACGGCGCGGCCGGCCCTGGTGGACCCGGTGAAGGCGATGACCCGCACCGCGGGCTCGACGACCAGCGCCTCGCCGACGTCGGCACCACCGGGCAGCACCTGGAAGACACCCTCCGGCAGCCCGGCCTCCTCGAAGACCCGCGCGAACACCGCACCGCCGCAGATCGCCGTCCGCGGGTCGGGCTTGAGGACGACCGCGTTGCCCAGCGCCAGCGCCGGCGCGATCGCCCGGATGGCGAGGATGGTGGGCACGTTGAACGGCGCGATCACACCGACCACCCCGGCCGGCACCCGGCGGGCGAAGGACAGCCGCGGGGCGCCGGTGCGCAGCAGCTCGCCGTACGGGTGCGACGGCAGGGCCGCGGCCTCGTAGCACTCGGCGGCGCTGGTGTGCACCTGGAAGTCACCGAAGGGCTGGATGGCGCCGGACTCCCGGGCCAGCCACCCCTTGATCTCCTCGGCGTTGGCCTCGAGGAGCTCGCCGGCGCGGCGCAGCACCCGGGCCCGCTCCTCGAACGGCGCCGCGGCCCACGCCCGCTGGGCCGCCACCGCCCGGACCGCCGCGGTGTGCACGTCCTCCGGGGTGGCCCGGCCCACCGCGCCGATCACGTCCCCGGTCGCCGGCTCCACGGCGTCGTAGGTGCCACCCGAGCCGTCGGTCCAGGACCCGGTCCAGACCTTCCCCTGCCACGCGCCGTCGTCCAGCAGTGCCATGCCGCATCTCCCGTCCCGGCCGCCCTGCGCGGCCCGGCTCCGAGGTTACGCACGGGTAACCGGGCGGCTCCGGGGGCCCTGCGTGGCACTCCGCTGACCGACCGTGCCGGGCGCGCCGTCACTCCCCCAGGGACGGACCCCTCCGTCCCCACGGTTGGGGGCACCGGATCGGGTGAACGCGGAACTAGCTTCGGGCTCCGTCGCGGCCGCCACGGTCGCCCGCCCCGGCCGCCGAGGCCGAGGTCCACCTGAACACCGCCCATCCCCGCGAGCGGAGACCCCCATGCGCAGGACCATCATCGCCGCCGGCTCGTTCGCCCTCCTCCTGGGCAGCGCCACCGCGGCCGCCGCAGCGCCACCGGGCAGCGACCCGGTCGACCACGTGGTGGTCGTCGGCGACCTGGACAACCCCCGCCAGCTCTCCTGGTCGGACCGCACCCTGCTGATCGCGGAGAGCGGTCAGGGCGGGGAGGACTGTGCCCCGACCGCGGCCGAGGCACCGCCCGCCGAGGCGCCGGCCGCCGACACCCCGGCGACCGACCCCACCGCTCCCGACACGACGACCCCCGACACGACGACCCCCGACACGACGACCCCCGACACGACGGCCACCGACGACACCGCGGCGCCCGGCGACGACGGCACGGCCGACCAGGGCTCCGGCGACACCCCGGTCGCTCCGGACACGACGGACGCCACCACGGACGGCACGACCACGCCCGACACCACCGTGACCGTGGACGACACCGTGACCGCCGACGACACCGCCGCGGCCGCCGTCGAGGTCTGCGAGGGCCCGACCGGCGGCATCGCCGGGGTGGAGCGGCCAGGCCGGGTCGAGGAGGGCCAGGCCGAGGCGGTCGTCGAGGGCCTCTACTCGGTGGAGAGCCCCGAGGGGTCGGTCGGTCCGGCCGGCGTGGCCGCGACCGACCGGGACGACGTCCTGCTGATCGCCGAGGGCGAGCTCACCCCCGACGCGCTGGCCGCGGATACCGACGACCCGGCGGCGGCCACGCAGGAGCACCTGCTGGTCAGTTCCGACGGCGAGGTCCGGCCGTGGGTGGACCTGGGCCAGGCCGAGGCCGACCAGGACCCCGACGGCAACGGCATCGCCGACAGCAACCCGAACGCGGTCCTCTTCGTCGACCCCGAGGGCAGCGACGACGACAGCGACAGCGACGACCGCGGCCGCGGCGACGACAGCGACGGGGACGAGTACGCGCTGGTCGCCGACGCGGGCGCCAACGCCGTGTGGAAGGTGACCGCCGACTTCGACGCCCTGCGCGACGACGAGCTGCCCGACTACGAGGTGAGCGTCTTCGCCGCCTTCCCCTCCGAGGAGGGCGAGCCGCAGTTCGTGCCCAGCGCGATCACCCAGGACCCGGACGGCAACGTCTACGTCGGCGGCGTCGGCGGCGGTCTGGCCCCGGGCGGCGCCGAGGTCGTGCGCCTCGACGCCGACGGCGAGGAGACCGGCCGCTGGGGCGGGTTCACCGCCATCAACGGCATCGCCGTCTCCCCCAACGGCGAGCACGTGTTCGTCTCCCAGGTCTTCGGCAGCGAGGGCCCGGCCGGCGGCGGCACCGGATCGGTGGTCCGGTTCGAGACCGAGGACTCCGGCGAGGCGACCTACGTCGAGGCCGACGTCCCGTTCCCGGCCGGCCTGGCACTCGGCGGCAACGGCGCGGTCTACGTCGCGGCCTACAGCCTCTCCCCCGGCGACGCCGACGACCCGGCGACCGAGGACGCCGAGGGCGGCCAGCTGTGGCGGTTCTTCTTCCCCGAGGACGCCGAGGAGCAGCCGCTGCCGGTGGTGGACACCGAGGCCACCGCACCGGCCGACGACGGCACCACCGTCCCCGCGGACGACGCCACCACGGTCCCGGCCGACGACGGCACCGCGCTCCCCGACGACGACGGCACCCTCGACCAGGGCAGCGGCGACGTCCCCGTCACCGTCCCCGACGACACGGTGGCCACCACCGACGACGGGACGCTCGACCAGGGCTCGGGCGACGTCGCACCCTGACGTCGTCCGCCGGACCGGCCGTGCGGTGCCGCGGTGTGCCCCCGCCGCGGCACCGCACGGTCACGTCCCGGGTCGGTCGCCGCGCAGCTCCGCGAGGATCGGCCCGGCGACCTTGAACGCGTGGTTGGCCGCGGGCACGCCGGCGTAGACCGCGGAGTGCTGGATGACCTCGGCGATCTCCTCGTCGGTCAGCCCGTTGTTCTTGGCCGCGCGCACGTGCAGGGCGAACTCGTCCCAGTGCCGCAGGGCGATGGTGATCGACAGGGTCATCAGGCTGCGGTCCCGCCGGGCCAGGCCGGGCCGCTGCCAGATGTCGCCCCAGGCCACGCGGGTGATGAAGTCCTGGAAGTCGGCGGTGAACGGCGTCGTGTTCGCCACCGCGCGGTCGACCCACTCGTCGCCGAGGACCTGCCGGCGGGTCGCCATCCCCGCCTCGCGGCGGCCGTCGTCGGTGCTGGGCAGGTCGCTCATCGGGCGTCTCCGTCGAAGTGGGCGAGCAGCGCGCCGGTGACCTCCAGCGGCGACTCCAGGTTGGCCAGGTGGGCGCCGGGGCGGACCGACACCAGTTCGGCGCCCGCGATCCCGTCCGCGATCGCCTGCTGGTGGTCCGGCGGCAGCGCGGGGTCGTCGGCGCCGGACACCACCAGCGTCGGGGCGGTGATGCGGCCCAGGTCGTCGCGCAGGTCGAGGTGCGCGACGACCTCGGCGCAGGAGGCGTAACCCTCGTCGTCCGCCCCGGCCACCATCGCCTCGAGCCGGGCGACCAGGTCGGGGTTCCGGGCGGCGAACGGCGGCGTCAGCCAGCGGCTGACCACGGCCGACGCCAGCGGGGCGGTGCCGCCGGACCGGGCGGCGGCCGCCCGGTCGAGGAACCCCTGCGGCTCGGTCTTCGCCGAGGTGCACAGCGCGGCGATCCGCCCCACCCGGTCGGGCTCGCGCGCGGCCAGCCGCATCGCGGTCATGCCGCCCAGCGACAGCCCGGCCACGTGCGCCCGCGGCACCCCGAGCCGGTCGAGCAGCGCGACGACGTCGTCCACCAGGTCGTCGAGGGTGTAGGGCCCCTGCGGCGCCGGCGAGCTGCCGTGCCCGCGGGTGTCGTAGGTGACCACGCGGAACCGCTCGGCCAGCGCCGGCACCTGCGGGTCCCACATGGCGCGGGTGGCGCCCAGGGAGTTGGAGAGGACGACGACCGGCGCGTCGCGCGGGCCCTCCTCGGTGTACGAGACCTCGACGGCTGTCACTGTTCCCCTTCGGTCAACGCGATGTCTCCTGCCTGTCCCCCGCAAGCGGGAGGTGCCCCCATCCGCGCCCCGGTCCGCTCCTCGCTCGTTCCTCGCTGCGATGCTCCCGGGGCTGTCGTCAGGAGTGCGTGCTCGGCCAGGGCGGCGTCCACCTGGGCTCCGGCCTCCCCGACGTCCGGCGCCGCGGCGGCCAGGACGGCCTGCGGGTCGACGTCGGTGCGGGCGGCGACCACCTCGGCGAGCGGGCGGCCGGCGTCGCGGGCCTCCCGGACGGCGGCGGCCGCGGCGTCGTGGGCCGGCCCCTTGCCCATGCTGTCGGTCAGGGCCTCGGCGAGCGCCCCGGCCAGCGGCCCCTCGTTGGCCGCGGCGACGGTCGCCGCCATGCGCGCGACGTCGGGACGCAGGCCGCGCAGGCTCTCGGCGAGCCAGGCCGCGGCCGACCCGACCGTGGTGAGCAGCTCGGTCAGCGACGGCCACTCGCTGTGCCATGCGCCGGCGGCCCGCTCGTGCTCCTGCTCCATGGCCGCGAACAGCGTGGCGACCAGGCCCGGCGCGCGGCGGGCGCAGGCCCGCGCGGAGATCGCCGCCACCGGGTTGCGCTTGTGCGGCATGGCCGACGAGCCGCCGCGCCCCTCCCCCACCTCGGCCACCTCGGCGACCTCGGACTGGGCGAGCAGGACGACGTCGACGGCGACCGTGGCCACCGCGCCGGCGGCCGCACCGAGGGCCCCGGCGAGGTCGGCGATCGGCAGCCGCACGGTGTGCCAGGGGACGGCGGTGGTGGCCAGCCCCAGTTCCTCGGCGAGCGCGGCGCGCACCGCCACCCCGGCCCCGTCGCTCGCCGCCAGCGTGCCCACCGCGCCGCCGTACTGCACCGGCAGCGAGGCGACCACCTCGGCCAGCCGCAGCCGGGCACCGTCGAGCCCGGCCAGCCAGCCGGCCGCCTTCAGGCCGAACGTGGTGGGCAGGCCCTGCTGCATGAGGGTGCGGGCCATGACCACGTCGTCCCGGTGCGTGCGCGCCAGCCCCGCGGCGGTCTCCGCGGCCGCCGCCAGGTCGGCGTCGATCGCGGCGATCGCGTCGCGGGCGAGCAGCACCAGGGCGGTGTCGAGCACGTCCTGGCTGGTGCCGCCCACGTGGACGGCGACCGCGTCCCGCTCCCCCACGGCGTCCTGCACCGCCCGCACCAGCGGCGGCACCGGGTTGCCGGCGTCGGCCGCCTTGGCCACGACGGTGGCCAGGTCCAGCCGGGAGGGGTCGGCGCAGGCGGCGGTGACCGCGTCGGCGGCCGTCGTCGGGACCAGGCCGGCGCGGGCCGCGGCGCGGGCCAGAGCCGCCTCGACGTCGAGCATCGCCCGGAACCAGGCGTCGTCGGAGACGGCGGCCGCCGCCGCGCCGCGGGCGAACGTGCCGGCGAACAGAGCTGTCACGGCTGTGTTCATACCGTGCGGCTCCACACCCCGGCCGCTCACACCGCGAAGAAGACCGTCTCCGCGTCGCCCTGCAGGTGCACGTCGAAGGAGTACCCGTCCTCGGTCCGCCGGGCGATCAGGGTCCCCCGCCGGTCCTCGGGCACCGACTTCAGCACGACGTCCTCGGCGTTGGCCTCGGCCTCGTCCTCGAAGTAGATGCGCGTGACCACCCGGTCGAGCAGGCCGCGGGCGAAGACGTTGACGTCGATGTGCGGCGCCTGCAGGCCGCCCTCACCGTCGGGCAGCCGGCCCGGCTTGAGCGTGTGGAGCGCGAACTCGCCGGGCGGGTGGACCGTCTGCACGCGCGCGTAGCCGCGGAAGCCCGGGTAGGACGACGCGCCGCGGGGGTCCTCGGGCGACGGGAGCCCGCCGCGCGGGTCGGCCTGCCAGGTCTCGATCATGGCGTCGGGGACGAGGTCACCGGCGCCGTCGAAGACCCGCCCGCGGATCCAGATCCCGCCCTCGGTGCCCTCGGCGGCAGCCCACGCGCCGTCCGGCCAGGTGAGCCCGATCGCCAGGTAGGGACCGACGGTCGCGCTCGGGGTGGTGCCCAGCCGCAGCGGACCGGTGAGGAAGCCGGTGCCGCGCTGCCCCGAGCGCGGCTGGAACGGCGTCGTCGGGTCCGGCGGGACGTCCAGGGGGTTCACGATCTGGGTCACGCCGCACCTCCTGCGCGATTCCGCGCCTCGATCCGCTCCTCGCTCGTTCCTCGCTGCGATGCTCCCTCGGCTGTCATCACGCGACATCTCCGTCGTCGTCGGTCTCGAACGGGGTCTGCTCCGTGCCGCGCAGCACGATGTTCCACTCGAAGGCCAGCGCCCAGTTGTCCTGTGTCCGCTCGAGGTCGTACCGGCTGATCGCCCGGTGGCGCGCCGCGGCAGGGATGGCGTTGTAGATCGGGTCCTGCTCGAAGAGCGGGTCCCCGGGGAAGTACATCTGGGTGACCAGTCGCTGGGTGAAGGCCCGGCCGAACAGCGAGAAGTGGATGTGCGCCGGACGCCAGGCGTTGTGGTGGTTGCCCCACGGGTAGGCGCCGGGCTTGATCGTCAGGAACTCGTACCGGCCCAGGCTGTCGGTGACCACCCGGCCGAGCCCGTCGAAGTGCGGGTCGAGCGGCGCGGGCCAGTTGTCGACGACGTGCCGGTAACGGCCGGCCGCGTTGGCCTGCCACACCTCGACCAGCGCGTCCGGCACCGGGCGGCCGTCGCTGTCGAGCACCCGCCCGTAGACGAGGATCCGCTGGCCCACCGCCTCGCCGCCGTTGCGGTAGGTCAGGTCGGCGTCCTGCGCCAGGACGCGGTCCTCGCCCAGCACCGGGCCGGTGACCTCGGTCAGCCGGTGCGGCAGGTCGATCGGCGTCCGCAGGGGGGCGCGGAGCGCGGTGCTCCGGTAGTCGGGGAAGCCCACGGGGGTGCGCACCGTGGCGTCCTCGCGCAGGTAGCGCGGCAGGTGCAGCCGGCTCTCGGATGTGGTCCCGGTCATGCAGGGACGGTACGGCCGGCGGGCTAGGCTGCCCAAGCCGGGACTTCCGGCCAGTAGAAAGCAGGGGACGTGGCCGGTGGAGGTTCCAGGCCCGGGCGCTCGGTCACCTCGCGGGCGCTGGCGGTGCTCGACGCGTTCAGCAGCAGCACGCCGCGGCTGTCGCTGTCGGAGATCGCCGAGCGGTCCGGGACGCCGCTGTCGACGGCGCACCGGCTGCTGGGTGAGCTGACCGACTGGGGTGCGCTGGTGCGGCGGGCCGACGGCCGTTACGAGATCGGCCGCAAGCTGTGGGACCTCGGCCTGCTGGCGCCGGTGCAACTGGAGCTGCGGCAGGTGGCCGCCCCCTTCCTCCTCGACGTGCACACCGCCACCCGCGACACCGTCCACCTCGCCGTCCGGGAGGGGCGCAGCGCGCTCTACGTCGAGCGCATCTCCGGCCGGGAGTCGGTGCCGGTGGTCAGCCAGGTCGGCAGCCGGCTGCCGCTGCACGCCACCGGGGTCGGCAAGGTGCTGCTGGCCGCGGCGCCGGACGACGTGGTCGAGGGCGTCCTGCGCTCGCTGAACCGGGAGACCCGGCACACCGTCGTCGACCCCGCCCGCCTGCGCCGCGAGCTCGCCGAGGTCCGCCGCCGCGGGTACTCGCGCACCGCGGAGGAGATGTCGCTGGGCACCCTCTCCGTCGCCGTCCCGGTGCACGCCGAGCGGGCCGGGACGCCGGTGGCCGTGGCCGCGCTCGGCGTCGTGGCACCCAGCCACCGGCGGGACCTCACCCGGCTGGTCCCCGTGCTGGAGGTGGCCGCGCGGGGCATCGGCCGCGAGCTGTCGCGGGCGGCCCACTTCCGCTGAGCGGGAGCGCGCGGTTCCCGGATCGGCGTATCGCCGGTCACACTCGCTGCCGTGCGTACTCAGGTGGGGATCATCGGCGCCGGCCCGGCCGGCCTGCTCCTGTCGCGGCTGCTGCACCTGCAGGGCATCGACTCCGTGGTGCTGGAGAACCGCTCGCGGGAGTACGTGGAGGCCCGCATCCGCGCGGGCATCCTCGAGCAGCACACGGTCGACACGCTGAGCGCGGCCGGGGTCGGCGACCGGCTGCAGCGCGAGGGCCTGGAGCACCGCGGCATCTACCTGCAGTACCCGGGCACCCGGCACAAGCTGGACTTCCCGGAGCTGTGCGGGCGCACGGTGTGGGTGTACGGGCAGACCGAGGTCACCAAGGACCTCATCAAGGCCCAGCTCGACGGCGGCCCGCCGCTGCTGTTCGAGGTCTCCGACGTCCGGCCCGAGGACGTCGACACCGACAGCCCCCGGATCCGGTTCACCGACGCCGACGGCACCGAGCAGGTGCTCGAGTGCGACGTCATCGCCGGCACCGACGGCTTCCACGGCGTCTCCCGCCCGGTCGTGCAGGCCGCCGGCGGGCAGGTGTGGGAGCGCACCTACCCCTACGCGTGGCTGGGCATCCTGGCCGACGCCGCCCCGGCGACCGACGAGCTCATCTACGCCTGGCACCCCGAGGGCTTCGCGCTGTACTCGATGCGCTCGCCGAAGGTGTCGCGGCTGTACCTGCAGGTCGACCCGAGCGAGAAGATCGAGGACTGGTCCGACGACCGGATCTGGGAGAACCTCGCGACCCGGTTCGCGCACGAGGGCTGGGAGATCAACACCGGGACGATCACCGAGAAGTCGGTCCTGCCGATGCGCTCGTTCGTCAGCGCCCCGATGCGCCGCGGCCGGCTGTTCCTCGCCGGCGATGCCGCGCACATCGTGCCGCCGACCGGCGCCAAGGGCCTCAACCTCGCCGTCGCCGACGTGACCCTGCTGGCCTCGGCGCTGGTGCGGCTGCTGCAGGAGAAGCAGAGCGACCTGGTCGACAGCTACTCCGACCGGGCGCTGGCCCGCGTCTGGCGGTGCACGCACTTCTCCTGGTTCATGACCTCGATGCTGCACCGCTCGGGGGACGACTTCGACGCCGAGCTGCAGCTGTCGCAGCTGCGCCGGATCGCCGCGTCCGAGCCCGCCGCCCGCGAGCTCGCGGAGAACTACACCGGCCTGCCGCTCGATCTCTGACCGCCCTGCCCCTCCGCGTCGGTCCCGTGGGGACCGGCGTCAGCGGCCGGCGTCGAGCAGGGTGAGGACGGCGTCCGCGGTGCCCGGCGCGAGCGGCAGGTGCGGCAGGACGGCGGGCAGCTCCTCGGGCTCGAGCCCCTCGGCGACCAGCGCGGCGAGCACCCGGTCGGCCTCCCCCGGCGGCACCGGGCCGGCCAGCCCCGCCTCCGCCAGCGCCGCCCGCGCGAGGAAGACCGCACCCGAGGCGGCCGGGTCCTCCGCGCGCGCCGGTGGCTGGGCCGGCGCGGCCTCCCGGGTCAGCGCCTCGGCGGCGCGGACCAGCGACAGCGGCAGCCCCTCGGCCTCCACCTCCAGCAGCGGGACGTCGGCCAGCGCCGCCAGCACGGCGTGCTCGGCCTCGGTCCGCAGCGGCGCCTCCCAACCCCCGGCGCGGACGACGGCGACCAGGTCGCGGCCGTCCTCGCCGAGGTCGTCGAGCAGCTCGGCCCAGTCCGCCCGGCGGGTGGCCCGCGCCCGCTCGGCGGCCAGCACGCAGGTGGCCAGCACGAACGGCTCGACGACCTCGCTGTCGAAGCGGTCGGCGTAGACCACGCCCTCGGCGTCGACCGCGTTCAGCGCGTCGCGGAAGCTGCCCGGGCGGGCGTCGCCGAGCTCCAGCCGGCCGGCCTCCTCCCCGCTGAGCGCCTGCCCGCGGGCGACCCGGTCGCCGTTGGTGCCGCCGGTCTCGACCAGCCGGCCCCGACGCCGCTCGTGGTGCGGCCGGTCGGAGATCCCGACGCTCCACGCGCAGGTCTCGGCGATCAGCGCGGGCACCCGCTCGCGCAACACCTCCCGGGTCAGCTGGCCCATCCAGTCCACGTCGAACACGCCCCCGAGCGTCCCCCCGCGGGCGCCGCCGTGCACGTGCCGGGCGCACCGGGCAGGGGCGTCAGCCGAACAGGCCGTCCAGGAAGGACTGCTTGCGCTTGGACCCGTGCCCGGACGAGGAGTGCTTCTTCCCCTGCACCTGGTTGAGCACCTCGCCGACGACCGCCCCCAGCCCGCCGGCGCCGGCTCCGTAGCCGCCGGAGCCCGATGGCGTCCCGGTCGGCGCGGCGTGCCCGGCGGTGGGACCGTGCCCGGACGACGCCCGGCCGTGCCAGGCGTTCTCCGCGTCGACGAGCCGCTCGAGCTCACCCCGGTCGAGGAAGATGCCGCGGCAGTCCGAGCACTGGTCGACGTGCACGCCGTTGCGCTCGTAGGTGCGCATCGCGCCGTGGCACTTCGGGCAGGTCAGTTCCATGGCCCGGCAACGGGCGGTGGACCACCCGCGTTCCCCGCCGCGACCCGGGCCGACACGGCGCCGAGCCGGCCGCGCCCCGGGAGCTACCGGCCGGTAGCTCGTGTGGGATGGTCGGGGTCCCAACGTGCGAGACGGCGACGGCGTGAAGGCGGCCGACGTCAGGAGAGAGGCCCGATGCGGTTGCAGCTGTCCCCGGAGCTGGAGGCGTTCCGGGAGGAGATGCGGACGTTCTTCACCACCGAGATCCCCCAGGAGATCCGCGACACCGTCGCCGCCCGCCGGCACCTCGGCAAGGACGACTACGTCCGGACCCAGCGGATCCTCAACAGCGCCGGGCTGGCGGTGCCGCACTGGCCGGTCGAGTGGGGCGGCAAGGACTGGACCCCGCTGCAGCGGCACATCTGGCGCGAGGAGATGCAGCTGGCCTGCGTGCCCGAACCGCTGGCCTTCAACGCGAGCATGATCGGCCCGGTCATCGCCGCCTTCGGCAACCAGGAGCAGAAGGAGCGGTTCCTGCCGGCGACGGCGAACCTCGACATCTGGTGGTGCCAGGGCTTCTCCGAGCCCGACGCCGGCTCCGACCTGGCCAGCCTGCGCACCAGCGCCGTCCGCGACGGCGACGACTGGGTCGTCAACGGCCAGAAGACGTGGACGACGCTGGGCCAGCACGCCGACTGGATCTTCTGCCTGGTCCGCACCGACCCGACCGCCGAGAAGAAGCAGCGCGGCATCTCGATGCTGGTCTTCCCGATGGACTCCCCCGGCGTCACGCTGCGGCCGATCGAGCTGGTCGACGGCAGCTTCGAGGTCAACGAGGTCTTCTTCGAGGACGTCCGCGTCCCGGCGGAGAACCTCATCGGCGAGGAGAACCGCGGCTGGGACTACGCCAAGTTCCTCCTCGGCAACGAGCGCGTGGGCATCGCCCGCGTCGGCGCCACCAAGCGGCTGCTGGCCCAGGCCAAGGAGTACGCGCGGGAGGTGACCGTCGACGGCCGCCGGCTGGCCGAGGACCCGCGGATGGCCGGCCGGATCGCCGAGCTGGAGAACGACCTGCTCGCGCTGGAGCTCACCGCGCTGCGCGTGGTCGCGCACTCCTCCGACGGCCGGCCGCACCCGGCGTCGTCGGTGCTCAAGCTCCGCGGCTCGGAGCTGCAGCAGGCCGCCACCGAGCTGGTCGTCGACATCGCCGGGCCGCTGTCGGTGGCCTCCTTCGCCGACGGCGGCTCCGACGTCCCCGACTGGGCCCGCGTGGCGACCCCGGAGTACCTGAACAACCGCAAGGTCTCCATCTACGGGGGCTCCAACGAGGTGCAGCGCACCATCATCGCCGGCACGATCCTGGGGCTGTGAGGTAACCGTGGACTTCACCTTCGACAGCGAGCAGAACGACCTGCGCGAGGCCGTGCGCGGCCTGCTGGACCGCGCCTACGGCGACAGCGAGGCCCGTCGCGAGGTCGTGGCCGGCGAGCCCGGCTACGACGAGAAGACCTGGTCGCGGATGGCGGAGATGGGCCTGCTCGGGCTGCCCTTCGCCGAGGAGCACGGCGGCATGGGCGCCGGGCCGATCGAGGTGGCGATCGTCGCCGAGGAGATCGGCCGGGTCCTCGCACCGGAGCCGTTCGTCGAGACGGTGGTGCTGGCCGGTGGGCTGGTCGCCGCCGTCGGCACCGACGTGCAGCGCAGCGAGGTGCTCGCCGGCATCGCCGAGGGCACGACCGTGGCCGCCGCGGCCCTGGCCGAGCCGGGCACCCGGTGGAGCCCCCGGGCGGTGGCGGTCACGGCCACCGAGGACGGCGGCGGCTGGCGGCTGACCGGCGTCAAGGAGCCGGTCCCGCACGGCGCGCGGGCCGACGTCCTGGTGGTCAGCGCTCTGCTGACCGGGGACGGGGCCCCCGGCGGCACGGCGCTGTTCCTCGTCCGCGGCGACGCCGAGGGCCTGACCCGCACCGGGTACCGCACCCACGACGGCGGCCGGGCGGCGCACCTGGCGTTCGACGGCACCCCGGCCGAGCTGCTCGGGGAGGGCACCGGCGACCGGACGGCGGACGTGGAGCGGGTGCTCGCGCTGGCCCGGATCGCCTACGCCCACGAGGCGGTCGGCGCGATGGACACCGCCCTGCGGACCACCGCCGAGTACCTCAAGACCCGCAAGCAGTTCGGCGTCACGCTGAACAAGTTCCAGGCGCTCACCTTCCGGGCCGCGGACATGTACGTCTCCCTGGAGCTCGCCCGCAGCACCGCGCTGTGGGCGGCGATGGTGGCCGACGCCGGCGGGGACGTCGTCACCGCCGCCGACCGCGTGCGGCTGCAGACCAGCCGCGCCGGCCGGCACATCGGCAAGGAGGCCGTCCAGCTGCACGGCGGCATCGGCGTGACCGCGGAGTACAAGGTCGGCCACTACACCAGCCGGCTGACCGCGATCGACCACCTGCTCGGCGACGGCGACTGGGCCCTCACCCGGCTCGCCTCCGGCGTCACGGAGTACGAGACGGTCGACCCGCTCGGCGCGCCCTACACCGGCTGAGCAGGGCCGTGCGGCCGGCGTCCCACCCGGGGCGCCGGCCGCCGTCGTCCAGCCCCCTGGGGGCGGACATGGCCATCTCTGCCCCAGAGGGCTCAGCCCAGCATCGCCAGGCGCAGCTCCTCGGCCTCGGCGGCGACCTTGTCGACGACCGCGGGGACGGCGTCCTCCCGCAGCAGGCCGCCGGTGACCTGCTCCACCGGCACCGGCCGGTAGCCCTCGGTGGTCACCCGCGAGGCGATCTCCAGCGCGGCGCGCAGCAGGGCGCCCTCCTCGGCGGCCAGGTCGTCGACGGCGGTGAGCGGGGCGACCATGCTCGGCGGGAAGCCCCACTGGTCCAGCGCCACCGCGGTCAGCCGGAAGGCGTGGATGCCGTACCGGTGCACCTCCGCGGCGCGGCGGCCGGCGGTGGTGGGCTCGGCGGCGAACAGCTCCGCGTAGCCCTCGGGGTCGTTGTGGTGCAGCAGGGCGATCCCCAGCGGCGCGAGCAGGCCCAGGCAGAGGGCGTCCTGCGGCCGCTCGCCGAACCGGGGGGCCAGCGTGGAGGCGGCCAGGGCGACGCTGGTGCTGCGCAGCCAGAAGTCGTCGGGCAGCCGCGACTCGTCGTCGAGGTCGGTCAGGGCGACGGTGGCCATGGTCCGCACGGTCGTGAAGCCGACGACGGTGACGGCGAACTGCAGCGAGGTCACCCGCCCGCGCATCCCGAAGTAGGCGGAGTTGGCCAGCTTCATCACCCGGCCGGCCAGGGCGACGTCGGCGGCGAGGATCTCCGCCAGCGCCTTCGCGCTCGTGTCGTCGGAGTTGGCCACCGAGACGACCTGCGCGGCGACCGGCTTCTGCGCGGCCATGGTGTCGATGCTGCCGAGCACCGCCTCCAGGTCGAAGGTCGGTGCGGCGGCCAGGGTGGCGGGCACGTCGGCTCCCGGGAGGTCGAGGCGGGCGGGGGTCATCGGGCGTGCGCGGCGAACCACGCGGCGGTCCGGTGGCCGGTCATCGGCGCGGCGAGGCTGAAGCCCTGCAGGAAGCCGGCCCCGAGGCGGGCGAGCTCCGCGGCCTGTTCCTCGGTCTCCACGCCCTCGGCGACGGTGGTGAGGTCCAGGTTCTTGGCCAGCGCGATGACCGCCGAGGCGATCTCGGTGTGGCCGTGCGCGAGCTCGGCGACGAACGACCGGTCCACCTTGAGGCAGTCCACCGGCAGGTGCCGGAGGTAGGCCAGCGACGAGTAGCCGGTGCCGAAGTCGTCGATGGCCAGCTGGACGCCGAGGTCGCGCAGCTGGGCGAGCACGTCGCGGGCCGAGGCGGGGTCCTTCATGAGCGCCGACTCGGTGATCTCGACCGACAGCCGGGACGGCGGCAGCCCGTGCCGCTCGAGGGCGGCGACCACGTGGCCGTGCAGGTTGCCGTCCAGCTGCAGCGCCGAGACGTTGACGTTGGCCCGCTGCGGCGCGCAGGCGCCCAGCAGCCGGTCCCAGTCGGCCAGCTGCCGGCAGGTCTCGTCGAGGACCAGCAGGCCCAGCCCGCCGATCAGGCCGCTCTCCTCGGCCAGGGCCACGAACGTCGCCGGGCTGATCGGGCCCCGCGTCGGGTGGTCCCAGCGGGCCAGCGACTCCACCGCGACCGGGGTGCCGTCGACGGCGTCGAAGATCGGCTGGTAGAGCAGGGTGATCTCGCGGCGCTCGATCGCCTCGCGCAGGTCGGCGACCAGCCGCAGCTTGTCGCGGGCCTCGGCGCGGGCCTGCTGGTCCAGCACGGTGATCCGGCCCTTGCCGCCGGCCTTGGCCTGGTACATGGCGATGTCGCAGTCGCGGATCAGCTCCTCCGCGGCGACGTGCTCGGCGGTCTGCACGGTGACGCCCACGCTGGCGTGCGGGCGGACGTCGACCCCGCCCAGCCGCACCGGCTCGGCCAGCACGGCACCGATCCGCTCGGCCAGCGCGACCGCCTCGTCCTCCCCCACGTCCTCGCAGACGACGACGAACTCGTCGCCGCCGAAGCGCGCCACCAGGTCGCCGGGGCGCACCGTCGAGCGCAGCCGGGCGGCGATCTCCACCAGCAGCTCGTCCCCGGCGGCGTGCCCGAGGGAGTCGTTGACCACCTTGAAGTTGTCCAGGTCGAGGAACAGGCACGCCAGCCCGCTGCCGCCGGGGGTGAACCGGGCGGTCACGTGGTCGGCCAGCAGCGTCCGGTTGGGCAGCCCGGTCAGCGGGTCGTGGTTGGCCTGGTGGGCCAGCCGCGCCTCGAAGGCCAGCCGGTCGGTGATGTCCTCGATCGTGCCGACGAATCCCGCGCCCACGCCGGGGGTGAACAGGTGGGCGAAGCGGATGACCGTCGTCCGCTCGGTGCCGTCCTCGCGCACCAGCCGCGCCTGCGCCTCGCCGTCCCCGCCGCCGAGGACGGCGACCACCTGCTCGATCACCGCGTCGAGGTCCTCCGGGTGCACGGTGGCCATCCAGCCGGTGCCCAGGAGCTGCTCGGCCTGCAGCCCGACCAGGCTGCAGAAGGCGTCGTTGACGTGCGCGAGGCGCATGCCCTGCTCCGAGAGCAGGGTCGGGATGGGTGAGCGCTCGGTGAGCGTGGCGAAGCGCTGCTCGTGGGCGTCGGCGGTGGCGCGCAGCGCACGCTCCTGCTCGTTGGACGCCGGCACCAGGCGCAGGGTCCACATCCGGCCGGACGGCGAGGGGGTGCAGACGACGACCGCGTCGACCAGCGCCCCGCTGGCGGTGCGGACCGGCAGGTTCATGCGGGCGGCCCGCTCCCGGCGCAGCAGGAGCTTGATCTCCCCGCCGCGGAGGGTGGGGACCAGCGCGCCGACCGGCAGCGACCGCAGGTCGGCCAGGCCGTAGCCGAGCAGCTGCGTGGCGCCCTCGTTGCACCAGGTCACCCGCGGGGTGCCCCCGACCAGCTCGGCCACGAGCAGGGCGAGGCTGTCGCTCACGGCGGCGCCGTAGAAGATCGACGAGACGATCTCCGGCGACACCACCGGCTCGGCAGGCACGGTCGTCGCTGACACGCTCACCCCTTCGTACCGGCACCGGCCCGGCTGCCGTTCGTCGTGCCGGCGGTCCCGGCTCACCGATGAGTACGGCAGCCCGGGGCCGCGGCTCCAGCCGGCGGCGGAGGGTGCTCACCCTCCCGGGTGGGGTCCGCCGACCGCGGGAGCTCCCCGGGCCGTCCCCGGCTGCGGACCGTCACCGGCCGGCCCCGCGGCGGATCCGCTGCGACCCGGGGGTCCGGGGCGGCATGATCGGCCCGGCTGCACCACGCCGTCCCCGGAGGCCCGCCGACCGCGGCGGCCCGGCCTGACCTCGCACCGGACGCCCCGCCGGGGCCGACCCGCCAGGAGGAGTCGCTCGTGCTGATCGGAGTGCCGAGGGAGAGCCGTCCCGGGGAGACGCGGGTGGCCGCGACGCCGGTGACCGTGCGCCAGCTGACCGGGCTCGGCTACGAGGTCGTGGTGGAGGCCGGCGCCGGGCGCGCGGCGAGCTTCCTCGACGAGGCCTACGTCGAGGCGGGTGCGCGGCTGGTGGGGACGGCGGCCGAGGCGTGGGGCGCCGACGTCGTCCTCCACGTCGCCAAGCCGACGACCGTGGAGCTCGGCCTGCTGCGGGACGGCGCGGTGCTGGTCAGCCAGCTGACCCCCGCGCTCGACCCCGACCTGGTCGCCATGCTCGCCGCCCGGCCGGTCACCGCGCTGGCGGTGGACGCCGTCCCCCGCATCTCCCGCGCCCAGTCGCTGGACGTGCTCAGCTCGATGGCCAACATCGCCGGCTACCGCGCGGTGGTCGAGGCGGCGCACGCGTTCGGCCGGTTCTTCACCGGGCAGGTGACCGCCGCGGGCAAGGTCCCGCCGGCCAAGGTGCTGGTGGCCGGTGCGGGCGTGGCCGGCCTGGCGGCGATCGGCACGGCGAGCAGCCTGGGCGCGATCGTGCGGGCCACCGACGTCCGGCCGGAGGTCGCCGAGCAGATCGCGTCGATGGGCGGCGAGTACGTCGGCGTGCCGGCCGACGAGGAGCAGGGCGGCGGCACCGGGTACGCGGGGGTGACCTCCGCCGACTACGACCGCCGGGCCGCGGCGATGTACGCCGAGCAGGTCAGCGACGTCGACATCGTCATCACCACCGCCCTCATCCCCGGCCGGCCGGCGCCGCGGCTGATCACCGAGGAGATGGTCGCGAGCATGCGGCCGGGCAGCGTGGTCGTGGACATGGCCGCCGCGCAGGGCGGCAACGTCGCGGGCTCGGTGCCCGACGAGGTCGTCGTCACCCCGAACGGGGTCACGATCATCGGCTACACCGACCTGCCCGGCCGGCTGCCCGGGCAGTCCTCCCAGCTGTACGGCACCAACCTGGTCAACCTGGTCAAGCTGCTGACCCCGGGCAAGGACGGGCAGCTGGTCCTCGACCTCGACGACGTCGTCCAGCGGGCGATGACGGTGGTGCGGGACGGCGAGGTGCTCTGGCCGCCCCCGCCGGTGCAGGTGTCGGCGGCACCCCCGCCGGCCCCGGCACCGCCCCCGGCCGCCCCGGCGCCGGTCGAGCGGGGCCGCGCCGCCCGCGTGCGGACGCCGGTGCTGGTCGCCGCGTCGGCGGTGGCGCTCTTCCTCGTCACGGCGTTCTCGCCGAACCAGCTGATCGGCAACCTCACGGTCTTCGCGCTGGCGGTGGTGGTCGGGTTCTACGTCATCGGGAACGTGCACCACGCGCTGCACACGCCGCTGATGAGCGTCACCAACGCCATCTCCGGGATCATCCTGGTCGGCGCCCTGCTGCAGATCGGCCACACGAGCACGCTGGTCGGCGTGCTGGCGTTCGTGGCGGTCCTGGTGGCCAGCATCAACGTCTTCGGCGGCTTCGCGGTGACCCGCCGCATGCTCGGCATGTTCACGCGGGGCCGGGCGTGACCGCGCTGTCGGCCGCTGCCGCGGCCTACATCGTCGCCGGCCTGCTGTTCGTGCTCAGCCTGGCCGGGCTGTCCCGGCACGAGACCGCCCAGCGGGGCAACGCCTACGGCATCGCCGGCATGGCGATCGCCCTGGTCGCCACGATCGGGCTGGCCGCGCGCAGCGTGGGGGCCGCCGCGATCGGTGCGATCGCCGTCGCGATGGTCATCGGCGCGGTCATCGGCCTGTGGCGGGCCCGCCGGGTGGCGATGACCGGCATGCCGGAACTGATCGCGATGCTGCACAGCTTCGTCGGCCTGGCCGCGGTGCTGGTCGGCTGGAACGGCTACCTGTCGGTCGAGCGGGCCGGCGCCGAGCAGACCGAGGTGCCCGCCGACCTGCTCGGCATCCACTCCGCCGAGGTGGTCATCGGCGTCTTCATCGGCGCGGTCACCCTCACCGGCTCGATCGTCGCCTTCCTCAAGCTCTCGGCCCGGATCAAGAGCAACCCGCTCATGCTGCCGGGCCGCAACTGGCTCAACCTCGGCGCGCTGGTCGCCTTCGCCGGGCTGACCGTCGCCTTCGTCGTCGCGCCGAGCCTCGGCGTCCTCGCCGTGGTCACCGTCCTGGCCCTGGCGCTGGGCTGGCACCTGGTCGCCTCCATCGGCGGGGGCGACATGCCGGTCGTCGTCTCGATGCTCAACAGCTACTCGGGCTGGGCGGCCGCGGCGTCGGGCTTCCTGCTCGACAACGACCTGCTGATCATCACCGGCGCCCTCGTCGGCTCGTCGGGCGCCTACCTCTCCTACATCATGTGCCGGGCGATGAACCGGTCGTTCCTGTCGGTCATCGCCGGCGGCTTCGGCAACGAGGGCAGCACCGCCGCCGGCGTCGAGGGTGAGCACACCGAGATCACCGCCGAGGACGCCGCCGAACTGCTGCGCACCGCCGACTCGGTGGTCATCACCCCCGGCTACGGCATGGCGGTCGCGCACGCGCAGGGGCCGGTCGCCGAGCTCACCCGGAAGCTGACCGACAAGGGCGTGCGGGTCCGCTTCGGCATCCACCCGGTCGCCGGCCGGCTGCCCGGCCACATGAACGTGCTGCTGGCCGAGGCCAAGGTGCCGTACGACATCGTCCTGGAGATGGACGAGATCAACGACGACTTCGCCGAGACCTCCGTCGTCCTGGTCATCGGGGCCAACGACACGGTCAACCCGGCCGCGCTGGAGGACCCGGGCAGCCCGATCGCCGGCATGCCGGTCCTGGCCGTCTGGGAGGCCGAGCACGTCGTCGTGTTCAAGCGGTCGATGAACACCGGCTACGCCGGCGTGCAGAACCCGCTGTTCTTCCGGGAGAACACCCGGATGCTGTTCGGGGACGCCCGGGAGCGGGTCGAGGACATCCTCCGCGCACTCTGAACCGGGACTGTCGCCCCGGGCCGGTGACGGCCTAACGTGGCCCCGTGCGCGCCTCAGGACCGATGACCGAGCCGGTCGTCACCGGGCCTGCCGACCACGTCTGCTGGGTCCACGACGACGCCGGCTCCCTGGCCGGGGCCGCCGCGCGGTTCCTGGCCGACGGGCTCGCCCGGGGCGAGCGGCTGCTCTACGTCGGAGAGCACGACGGCATCGCCCTGCTGCGCCACGACCCCGGCCCGCTCGGCCCGCTGGACGACCTCCTGGCCGACGGCCGGCTGACCCTGCTGGCCCTGACCGACGCCTACACCCCCGACGGCGGGTTCGTCCCCGAGCAGCAGCTGGCCTTCTACGAGACGGCCACCCGGCGGGCGGTGGAGGCGGGCTGCTCCGGCCTGCGGGTCGTCGCCGAGCTCACCGCCCTGGCCGCCGACCCCCGGACCCGGGACGAGCTGGCCCGGTGGGAGCACCTGGCCGACGACTTCATGGCCACGGGCGTCGGCATGTCCGCACTGTGCGCCTACCGCCGCGACGCGCTGGACGCCGACGCGCTCGCCGCGGTCGCCACCGTGCACCCGCAGCTGCGCGTCCCGGACGGGGTGCCGCCCGACGACGTCGCGCCCTTCTCCGTCTTCGTCGACGACGGCAGGGTGCTGCTGACCGGCTGCGTGGACGCCTTCGGCGCCGACCGCCTGCGCCGGGTGCTGGCCACCTCCCCCGCCGACGCCGCCGCGTCCGTCACGCTCGACCTCGCCGGGCTGCAGTTCGCCGACGCGGCCGGCTGCCGGGCGATCGCCACGTGGGCCCAGGACCGTCTCCACCGCGGGCGGGGCGTCACGCTGGCCGGCGCCTCGCCGCTGTTCGCCCGGGTGTGGCGGCTGCTCGGGTACGACGCGGTGGTCGCGGTCGTCCCGCAGCGAGGGAGCGCGTGAACGCACCTGCGGGATTCGTGCACGAGACCGTCACCTACACCGGCGACGAGGGTTTCCTCGACGGCGTCCTCGGGTTCGTGCGCGAGGGGCTCGAGCGCGACGAGACCGTCGTGGTCGTCGAGCCGCGCCCCCGGCTGGAGCTGCTGCGCGACGCCCTGGGCTCCGATGCGGCCGCGGTGCAGCTGCTCGACATGACCGAGGTCGGCGCCAACCCGGGCCGGATCATCGGCGTCTGGGCCGGCGCCCTCGACCGCGCGAACCGTGAGGGCCGCGTGCTGCGCGGGGTCGGCGAGCCGGCACACCCGGCCCGCCGGTCCGCCGAGCTCGCCGAGTGCGAGCTGCACGAGGTGCTGCTCGACGAGGCCTTCGGCGCCGGGCCGGCCTGGCGGCTGCTGTGCCCCTACGACGCCGGGGGTCTCCCGCCGGCGGTGTGCGCCCGGGCGCAGAGCACGCACCCGTACCGGTCCGGGCCGGACGGCCCCGAGCCCACCGGCCGCCCCCGGCTCACCGCGGCCGAGCTCATGGCCGCGCCGCTGCCGCCGCCGGCCGACGTCGTGCTGCGCGGCGAGTTCCGGGCGGCGGACCTGCCGGCCGTCCGGCGCACCGTCGCCACGTGGGCCCGCTCCTGCGCGCTGCCCGACGAGCGGGTGGAGGCGCTGGCCCTGGCCGCCTCGGAGCTGGCCACCAACAGCGTCCGGCACGGCGGGGGCAGCGGGACCCTGGCGATGTGGAGCGAGCCCGACGCCGCCCACGTGGAGTTCTCCGACGCCGGCCGGCTGACCGACCCGCTGGTCGGCCGGCGGCTGCCCGACGCCGCGCGGATCGGCGGCCGCGGCGTCTACCTCGTGCACCAGCTCTGCGACCTGGTGCAGGTCCGCAGCACGCCGGGAGGGACGACGGTCCGCGTCACCACCTGGCGCTGACGTTGCGGCGGGCCGCCTCGTCCCCGACCGTTGCGGCGTGGACCCCTTCCGTGGCCTGGGCATGCCCCGCATCCCCGGACTGTCCGAGCTCATCGCCCAGTTGCAGGCCCAGACCGAGGCGCTGGCGCAGCTCCCGCGGACGATGACCGACCTCAACACCGCCGTCCGGGACCTCATCGCGGCGACCGCCGTCGCCACCGAGACGATCTCCTCGGCACAGCGCACCGCCGAGCGGCTGGAGACCCTCGTCGAGGAGCTGGAGGAGCCGGTCCGGTCGCTGCGGCCGGGGCTGGAGCGGGTCGGCAAGGTGCTCGACGACCCGGCCATCGACACCGTCCCCGAGACGCTCCGGCGCATCTCGGAGGACCTGCTGCCGCTGGTGCACACCCTGCGCCAGGCCACCACCCGGCTCGGCACGGTCAGCGGTCTGCTCCGCCGCAGGGGACGCCCCGGAGAGGCCGACGAGGCCCCGCCGCAGCCCTGAGGACTCAGCGTTCGCGTTCCAGGAGGAAGGGGAACGGCTCGGGCAGGCCGCGCAGGTCCATCAACCCCAGCAGCAGGTCGGGGCTGACCTGCCGGAACACGTCGACGATCGGCAGCCGGTCGTAGAGGAGCGCGCCGGTGGCCACGCCGCGGTGGGTGACGACCCGCAGCCGGGCGGCGGGCCGGTCGGTGCGCAGCAGCCGCCGGACGGCGGTGAACCCGGCCCGCGCGGCGCGGCTGCGGGCCAGGCCCGGGCACCGCAGCAGCAGCCCCAGCGGCGCCAGTGCCGGCTCGACCGGCCGCGGGACGCCGTCGGGACCGGCGAACAGCAGCGGGTGGACGGTCTCGGCGTCGATGAACTCCTTGCCGTACCAGCCGTGCGCGGCCAGCAGCCCGTCGAGCCGGGACCCGGTGGGCAGCTCCGCACCCCGCCAGCGGCCGAGCAGGCCATCCGGGTCCACCGGCGGCAGCCGGTCGAAGAAGGCGAGGACGTCGGCCGGCGCCGCCCCGCCGCGGTGGCGGGCCAGCCAGCGGGCGGCGTCCTCGCTCATGCCCAGTGCGCCGGGTGCTCCAGGCCGGCGGGGAGCGTCGTCGCGGCGTCCCCGCGGGCCGCGGCCACCTGCGGGCGGGTGAGGAACAGCGCGCCGGTGAGGTCGGCGCCCCGCAGGTCCGCGCCCCGCAGGTCGGCGCCGAGCAGGTCGGTGTCCCGCAGGTCGGCGCCGCGGAGGTCCGCGCCGATCAGGTAGGCGCCCCGCAGGCTCGCGCCGCGCAGGTCGGCCCTCCGCAGGTCGGCGCCCACGAGGTCGGCGTTGCGGCGGTCCCGCGCCCGGCGGCGGGTGCCCGCCCGCGCCAGCTCGCTGACCGACGTCAGCAGCGCCCCGGCCTCCTGGCGCAGGGCGGCGGGATCGACGGCGGCCAGCTCGTCGGGGTCGCCCGCGGTCAGCCGCTCGGTCCGGTCGCGGGCGGCGGACAGCTCGCGGCGCAGCGGTGCCGCGGCCGCCAGCGCGAGGGCCTCGGTGAGGTACCAGAGCAGCTCGTGCAGCTGGCGCTGCACCCCGAACGCGGCGAACACCTGGGCGGCGAGCTCGGGGTGCCCGCGCCAGTCGCGGCCGCCGAAGGTCACCTGCACGGTCTGCTGGCCGGCTCCGAAGCAGTCGAACACCGTGCACCCGGGGAACCCGCGCTCGCGCAGGTGGGCGTGGATCCCGCAGCGGGAGTCGGCCTGCAGGTTCGGGCACGCCCGGCCGGCGGGCTTGTCGATCGCGAAGTCCGCCGAGGCGGCGAACGCGGGCGCCACGCAGCACAGGCCGGCGCAGCGGGCACAGTCGGCGCGCAGCCGTGCCCGGCTGTCGACGAGGTCGGGCACGGGAGTCCTCCGCGGGGTCAGCCGATGGGGCGCTCCAGGGTGACCAGCACGCCCTCGACACCCCCGGGGCCGACGCGGCCCTTCACCTCGACCGCCGTGACGGCCCGGAGCTGCCAGCCCTCCCGGGCGTGCTCGTTGAGCACCTTCTCCAGCTTGTCACCCGACATCTTGCCGCCGAGGAGCCCCTCCCGGAGCTCGACGACCTTGTACTCGTAGCGCTGGGCCATGGGGTCCTCCTGCTGTCGCCGGGAGCCGTCCGCCCCGATGATGCCGGGGTGGACGTGCTGAGCAGCCGGATCCTGCTGCGGCCGAGCGATCTCGCCCGCTCCCGGGCCTTCTACCGCGACGTCCTCGGGCTCGCGGTGTACCGGGAGTTCGGGCCGCGGGACGACCCTGCCCAGGTGTTCTTCCTCGGCAACGGCCTGCTCGAGGTGTCCGGCCGCGGCGACGGGGCGCCGCGCGGCCTGGCCCTGTGGCTGCAGGTCCGCGACGCCGCCGGCGAGGTCGAGCGGCTGCGCGCGGCCGGCGTCCCGGTGCTGCGCGAGGCGCGGACCGAGCCGTGGGGCCTGGTGGAGGCGGAGGTGGCCGACCCCGACGGCGTCCGGATCGTGCTCGTCGAGGTCCCGCCCGACCACCCGCTGCGTCGCGACCAGCGCTGACCGGCGGTCAGGCCTCCCCGGCCGAGCGGTCCTCGGGCGGCTGGCGGCGCACGAGGTCGGCCACGGACTCCTCGAGCCGGGCCCAGGTGGCGCTCCACTCGACAAGGGGGTCGAGGATCCGCTCGAAGACGGCCAGCTGCTCGTCGAAGGCCTGCAGCTGGGCCGTCATCGCCTGGATCTGCTGGCGCTGACCCCGCACCGCCTTGTCGATCGCCTGCAGCTGGGCCGCCGAGAGGGCGCCCGGCGGGGAGGGCAGCCGTGGCAGCGAGAACGGGACGGCGCCGGCGGCCAGCCCCCGGGCGCGGTCGGTGAACGTGCGCAGCTGGCTGACGAACTCCTCGACCGACCGGCTCACCCGGTTGCCCGAGCCGGCGTCCCGGCTGCCGTCCGGCTGCTCGCTCATGCGGTCCTCCTCGCGACGTCCCGGCACCTCGTCGGCCGGCCGCCCCAGTCTGCCGCCGCGGGCGTGGCTCCCGCGCTCCCACCCGTGCCACGCTGGTGCCGTGGTCGGTGCCACCGCCGTCGCCGTCGTGCACGCGGCCGTCGTCGTCCTGGTGCTGAGCGGCGCGCTGCTCGCCCTCAGGTGGCCGCGGCTGCTGTTCCTGCACGCGCCGGTGGCCGCCGCCGTCGTCGCGGTGTACCTGGCGGGGGCGCCGTGCCCGCTGACCGAGCTGGAGCTGGCGCTGCGGGCGCGGGCCGGGCTGGCGCCCTACACCGGTGGGTTCCTCGGCCAGTACGTCCTCGCCCCCGTCGGCCTGGACGTCGGCAGCCCGGCCGTGCAGGCCGCGCTGCCCCTGGTGGTGCTGCTGCCCAACCTGGTGGGTTACGGGCTGCTGGCCGTCCGGGCGGCGCGCCGCCGGCGGTCCGCCGGGCCGGGCGCGCGACGGGACCGCCCCGGCACGCACCGGATCGAGTCCTCGGCCGGCGGCCGAGGCGCAGCGCCGCCCCCGGCGCGTGCGGGAGGGTGAGGGGCATGAGCGTCGTCAAGGTCAACGCGATCACGGTGCCCGCGGACCGGCGGGCGAGCTTCGAGGAGCGGTTCCGGAACCGGGCGGGCGCCGTCGAGGGGACTCCCGGCTTCGAGCGGTTCGAGCTGCTCCGCCCGCAGGAGGGCGACGACCTGTACCTCGTCTACACCCGCTGGGAGAGCGAGGAGGCCTTCCGGGCGTGGCACGACAGCCAGGACTTCGACCGCGCCCACCACGGCGGCGAGACCCGGGCGCCCGTGGCCAGCCACTCCCAGCTGTGGTCGTTCCAGGTCGTCGAGAGCACGGGACCGCGCTCCGCGTGACCGCCGTCCGGGCGGCCGGGAGGGGCTCGGCGCGGCTTGGGGCCGCCACGCGCACCGGACACTGGCAGCGGGGCCGCCGGAGGGCCACCCTGGAGGGGTAGAGCCCCGCCGACCCCGGGAGTCCACCGCCGCACCGTCAGGAGGCAGCCATGGTCGTGGTCAACGAGAGTCCGCACGAGGCGGTCGTCGTCGACCTCCGCCAGGCCTGCGTCGACCTGGCCGAGGCCCGCGCCGTGGAGCGCAGGACCCCCACCCCGGAGTCGGCGGCCCGCATCGACCGCTGCCGGGCGCGGATCGACGAGCTCCTCGACCTGTGGAACGACGTGGCCCGCGACGGGTGAGCCGCGCGGTCAGCCGCCGACCAGGGCCCGCAGCGTCTCGGCGTTGCGGACGGCGTGGCCGTACCCGTCGTTGTTGAAGTACGCGTAGACGTCCCGGCCGGAGGCGGTCCACTCCCCCACCCGGTCGGCCCACCAGCGCAGGTCGTCGTCGGGATAGGAGCCCGCGTAGAGGTGCGCGGCGTCCGGCCCGTGCATCCGGAGGTACACGAACGGCGCGGTCGCCCGCAGCACGCACGGCAGGCCCGCGCCGCTCATCACGCAGTACGCCGCCCCGTGCCGCTCGAGCAGCGCGAACACGCCCTCGTCGTGCCAGCTGGGGTGGCGGAACTCCACGGCGACCCGCATCCAGTCCGGGAGCAGGGAGAGGAAGAAGTCCAGCCGCCGGTCGTCGCGCTCCTGGGTGGGGGCCAGCTGCACCAGCAGCACCGCGCGCTTGTCGCCGAGCTCGTGCCAGCACTCGGTCATCCGGCCGATCCAGGTCTCCGGCGCGTACAGGCGCTTGGCGTGGGTCAGCCCACGCGGCGCCTTCACCGACAGCTGGAAGCCCGGCGGGAGCCGGCGGCGCCAGCCCGCGAAGGTCGCCGTCCGGGGCCAGCGGTAGAAGCTGGCGTTGAGCTCGACGGTGCCGAAGCGCCGCACGTAGTGCGCCAGCCGGTCGCGCGGCGGGGTGCCCGGCGGGTAGAGGACGCCGTCCCAGTGGTCGTAGCTCCAGCCCGACGTCCCGATGTGCACCGCCACGTGCGCCCCGTACCCGTCAGCGGCGGCGGGCCGTCAGCGCGGTGAGCCCGGCCAGGACCCGGCCGTGGGAACCGGGGGTGAGCCGGGCCAGCAGGTCGGGGACGACGGCGCTCCAGCCGACCAGCTGCCGGGGCCGGCGCCGCTCGACCGCGGTCAGGACGACCTCGGCGGCCTTCGCCGGGTCCATGGTGAGCAGCCGGGCGAACTCCCGCTTGCCCCGCTCCCCCTCCTCGGCCGGCACGCCCGAGCCCAGGCGGGCGTCCTCGGCGATCCGGGTGCGGATGCCGCCGGGGTGCACGCAGGTGACGCCGACGCCGTCCTCGGCCAGCTCCGAGCGCAACGCCTCGGTGAACCCGCGGACGGCGAACTTGCTGGCCGCGTAGGCCGCCTGCCCGGCCGGGGCGATCAGCCCGAAGAGGCTGGACACGTTCACCAGGTGCGAGCCGGGATGGGTCTTCAGCGCCGGCAGCAGAGCGGCGGTCAGCCGGACGACGGCCCGGAAGTTCACCTCCTGCACCCAGTCGAACTCCTCGAGGGTCACCTGGTCGAAGCGCCCGGCGAGGGCCACTCCGGCGTTGTTGACCAGCAGGGTGACCTCCGGGTGCGCCGCGGCGACGGCACCCGCGACGCGGTGGGTGTCCGCGGGGTCGGCGAGGTCGGCGACGTACGTGGTGACGGCGAGTGCGGGGTGGGCCGCCCGGATCCCCGCTGCGACCGCCGCCAGCCGCTCGGCGTCCCGGTCGAGCAGCACCAGGGAGCTGCCCCGTCGCGCCAGCCCCTGCGCGAGGGCCGCGCCGATGCCGCCGGCGGCGCCGGTGACGACCGCCGTCCCGCCGGCGAAACGGTAGGGCGCGAGCCTCACGCGGCGACCTCCTCGGCCGCGCGGGCCGGCCGCCGGGGCGCGAAGCGGACGCCCTCGTCCTCCAGCGGGCCGCGCCGCAGGAGCCACACGTCGCGGACGTAGTTCTGGTGCAGCCGCCACGGCGCCCGGGAGCCCTGCCGGGGCAGGGCGGCGAGGCTGCGCCGGACGTAGCCGGAGTCGAGTCCGATGAACGGCTCGGTGCCGCCGCCGGGCGGCGCGACCGGCGTGCAGGTCGCGTACCCCCTCGCCGCCATGTGCTGCAGCAGCCGGCACACGTAGCGGGCGACGAGGTCGGCCTTCAGCGTCCAGGAGGCGTTGGTGTAGCCGATCGTCATCGACAGGTTCGGGACGCCGGAGATCATCATCCCCTTGTAGGAGACCCGCTCGGAGAGCTCGACCGGCTCGCCGTCGACGGTGAGGGTCATCCCGCCGATGGGCAGCAGGTTCAGCCCGGTGGCCGTGACGACGAGGTCGGCCGGCAGCTCCGCGCCGGACTCCAGGGCGATCCCGGTCTCGGTGAAGCCGGCGATCCGGTCGGTGACGATCGACGCCCGGCCCTCGCGGACGGCCCGGAACAGGTCGCCGTCGGGGACCAGGCACAGCCGCTGGTCCCACGGGTCGTACGGCGGGCCGAAGTGGGTGTCGACGTCGAAGCCCGGTGGCAGCTGCTTGCCGGCCAGCCGCTGGATGAACCGCCGCATGGCGGCCGGCCGCCGGCGGCTGAACTGGTAGGACGCCGTGGAGGTCAGCACGTTCTTCCAGCGGACCACGGGGTAGACGGCGCGGGCCGGGAGCCAGCGGCGCAGCGCGTCGGCGAGCGCGTCGCGGCCGGGCAGGGAGATCACGTAGCTGGGCGTGCGCTGGAGCATGGTCACGTGCGCGGCGGACTCGGCCAGGCTGGGCACCAGGGTGACCGCGGTGGCCCCGCTGCCGACGACGACGACCCGCGTGCCGGCGTACTCGAGGTCCTCGGGCCAGTGCTGCGGGTGCACGATCGGGCCGCGGAACCGCTCCTCGCCGGGGAACCGCGGCCGGTACCCCTCGTCGTAGCGGTAGTAGCCGGAGCAGACCGACAGCCACGAGCAGGTCAGCCGCACCGGCTCCCCGGTGTCGGTGCGCTCGGCGGTGACCGTCCAGCGGGCCTCGTGGGTCGACCACTCGGCGGACACCACCCGGGTGCCGAACCGGATGTGCCGGTCGACCCCGTGCTCGCGGGCGGTCTCCTGGACGTAGGCGCGGATCGACGGGCCGTCGGCGATGGCCCGCGCCGAGGTCCAGGGCTTGAACGAGTAGCCCAGGGTGAACATGTCCGAGTCCGACCGGACGCCGGGGTAGCGGAACAGGTCCCACGTCCCGCCGACGGCCTCCCGCGCCTCGAGGACGGCGTAGCTGCGGTCGGGGCACTCGCGCTGCAGGTGGCACGCGGCGCCGATGCCGGAGAGGCCCGCCCCCACGATCAGGACGTCGACGTGCTCGGCGGCGGTCTCGGCGGTCACGCGGGCGACCCTATCCGCGACGCGGGGTCACGGCAGGCGCCAGACCGTCGTCCGCCGCAGACCGGGGCCCTCCGTCTCGGGGATCTCGTACACCGCCTCGGCGACCAGCCGGTCGTGCGGCAGGTACGGCCGGCCCGGGTCGCCCACGTGGACCTCGACCCCGCGGGCGCGGGCGCGGTCGAGGAAGGGCAGCACCCGCTCGGTCATCTCGCGGTCGTAGCAGACGTCCCCGGCCAGGACGACGTCGATGCCACGGAGGTCACGGCCGAGCACGTCGCCGGTCACGCCGACCCCCGGGACGCCGTTGAGTCCGGCGTTGACGCCGATCGCCGTCCGGCTGAACGGGTCGACGTCGCTGGCCAGCACCGAGCGGGCGCCGGCCAGCCGGGCGGCGATGGCGACCA
The DNA here is from genome assembly GCF_054050075.1 of Geodermatophilus sp. SYSU D00965. Lineage (NCBI taxonomy): Bacteria > Bacillati > Actinomycetota > Actinomycetes > Geodermatophilales > Geodermatophilaceae > Geodermatophilus > Geodermatophilus sp. SYSU D00965. Next base: position 29,435 of record NZ_JBJGYQ010000026.1, read on the forward strand.
GCCCGCTGCCCGAACCCAGGTCGAGCACCGCACGCCCGGCCACCACTGCCGGCCGGTCGAGCACGAACCGTGCCAGGGCCTGCCCGCCCGGCCAGGCCGCGGCCCAGAACGGCGGGGCCTCACCGGCGCCGCCGTCGGCCTCCATCGCCTCCCACAGGGCGACCACGTCGTCGGCCACGTGCAGCCGGACCTCCGGGACGCAGGTCGGCCGGCGGACCTGGGTGTGGGCGCGGACGAACCGGGACGGGACGAGTCTCACGCCTGGGAGTCCACCACCCGCGTCGCGTCCGGCGGGCGCGGCTCCCGGCGGGGCAGGTGGTCGCGGCACCACCGCTCGCAGTCGGCCAGCAGGTTGCCGGTCGAGATGGGCCGGTCCCACGCGGCCGGCAGCTCACGAGGCGCCCGCCCGGGTGGCCGGGCGGCGTCCCCGGGCCCGGGAGCCTGCTCGACGGAACGCCGGCCCACGCTGCGTCTCCCTGGTGTCGGCGTCGGTGGACCCACCGACGGTGTCTCGCTCGCGACCGCCCCGTCGCCGACGGGAGCCGGACACCAGGGTGCCCCAGCCCCCGGACGCCGAGAGCCGCACCCCTCCCTGGGAGGCGTGCGGCTCTCGGTGCGCGTCGCGCGGGACGGCGCTGCTGGTGTTGCCCGTCCCGGACCCGGGACGGGGTGCGTGCTCAGTACCAGCCGGTGGACTGCGAGTGCGCCCAGGCGCCGCACGGCGAGCCGTAGCGGCTGTCGATGTAGATCAGGCCGGCGTCGATCTGGCGGTAGCCGTCGGAGGTCTTGGCGATCCCGGTGCCGGCCCAGGTCGAGTCGAGGAACTGCGGGATGCCGTAGGCGGTGCTGGAGGGGTTCTGCGCGTTGGGGTTCCAGCCGCTCTCCTTGCCCCACAGCTTCTCGAGGCAGGAGAACTGGTCGGCGCTGCCGACCTTGCTCATCGCGTAGTCCTTGAACGACCCGCCGCTCGCCGGGGCGGCCGCGGCCCGGGCGGGCGCGGCGGCCCGCGCGGCCTGTTCGGCGGCCTGGCGCTCGGCGGCCTCGCGGGCGGCCTGCTCGGCGGCGGCCTTCTCCGCGGCGGCCTTCTCGGCAGCGGCCTTCTCCGCCGCGGCCTTCTCGGCGGCCTGGCGGTCGAGCTCGGCCTGGTCCGCCGCGGCCTGCGCCTGGGCGGCGCTGGCCTGGGCGGCCTCGCGCTCGCTGCGCGAGGCGGTGAGCTCCTCGAGCGGGGCGAGGTCGTCCGACGTCGCGGCGGCGGAGGAGCCGGTGAGGCCCAGCTGCTCGGCGACGCTCGTGGACGCGCTCACCGTCGCGGCGTCGGCCTCGGCGGCCGGCTGACCGGTGGTCAGCACGCTGACCGCGACGGCACCGGCAGCGGCGGTGGCCAGCAGGATCGCCGGACGGCGGCCCCGGGTGGGCAGCCGCAGCCGGCGGCGGGCGGTGGTCTCGGTGGCGAGCTCGGCGGGGAGCTCAGCGGTGGCGGGCTCGGAAGCGGCGAGCTCCAGGGTGGCGGGCTCGGTGCGGACGGCGTCGGCCGGGCGGAGGTCGTGCGGCGTGCGGCGGGACATCGGGTGTGGTGCTCCGGGGGCGTGAGGGCGCGCGCGGGACCGGTCCTCGTCTCGGCGAGGACAGCCCGGTGCTGTGGTCGGTGTGGGGTGCCGGGCGCGGTCAGCGAGGGACGCGCGGGCGCCGGCGGTCGCGGGCTGGCGGGGTCAGCGGGCCGAGGAGGAAGCGCGAGGGGCGCGCGGCCGGGTGACCCTGCGGGCCGCGAGGGCCCGTGGGTGAGGCAAGCGGGTGCTCTCCGTTCCTTCCGTGGCCGCCTACCGAGTTAGCTGACGGGTTCGGGCGGGAAGGTGCCCTACCTGCCCTCCGAGCGAGGCTCGGCGGGCAGGATTCACCCCAGTACTGCGGTGGGTCCCCGGCTCGCGCCCGCAGCGGTGCGGACACGACTCGGCGGCGTCCAGCCAGGCTCCCGGGATGGGAGGCTCGACCAACCGGACGTCAGCCACCGTAGGGGCCGTTACCGTCCCGTGACAATCCCGGCGGTCACATCCGTTGCGTGAGGTACCTCGCGCGCGGGAGTCGCCCGCAGCGGAATAGCCAGGCCGTGGCACTGTTGCACGCAGCAGTAGTTGCGCTCTCAATCACCTGGAGCACGAGATGCAGTTCGGGATCTTCTCGGTCAGCGACATCACGACCGACCCCACGACCGGGCGCACGCCCACCGAGGGTGAGCGGATCAAGGCGGTCCTCCGGATCGCGCAGAAGGCCGAGGAGGTCGGGCTCGACGTGTTCGCCCTCGGCGAGCACCACAACCCGCCGTTCTTCTCGTCCTCCCCCACCACGACGCTGGCGCACATCGCCGCGCGGACGAGCACCCTGCAGCTGTCGACGGCGACCACGCTGATCACCACCAACGACCCGGTGAAGATCGCCGAGGACTACGCGATGCTGCAGCACCTCGCCGACGGTCGCGTCGACCTGATGATGGGCCGCGGCAACACCGGCCCGGTCTACCCGTGGTTCGGGCAGGACATCCGCAACGGCATCCCGCTGGCGGTGGAGAACTACGCGCTGCTGCGCCGGCTGTGGGACGAGGACGTCGTCGACTGGTCCGGCCAGTTCCGCACCCCGCTGCAGGGCTTCACCTCCACCCCGCGGCCGCTGGACGGCGTCCCGCCGTTCGTCTGGCACGGCTCGATCCGCTCCCCGCAGATCGCCGAGCAGGCCGCCTACTACGGCGACGGCTTCTTCCACAACCACATCTTCTGGCCCAAGGAGCACACCCAGCGGATGGTCGAGTTCTACCGCCGCCGCTTCGAGCACCACGGCCACGGCGCCGCCGACCAGGCGATCGTGGGCCTGGGCGGGCAGGTGTTCATGCGGAAGAACAGCCAGGACGCCGTCAACGAGTTCCGGCCGTACTTCGACAACGCGCCCGTCTACGGCCACGGCCCGTCGCTGGAGGACTTCTCCCGGGAGACGCCGCTGACCGTGGGCAGCCCGCAGCAGGTCATCGAGCGCACCCTCGGCTTCCGTGACTACGTCGGCGACTACCAGCGGCAGCTGTTCCTCGTCGACCACGCCGGCCTGCCGCTGAAGACCGTGCTCGAGCAGCTGGACATCCTCGGCGAGGAGGTCGTGCCGGTGCTCCGCCGCGAGTTCGCCGCGCTCAAGCCGGCGCACGTGCCGGACGCCCCCACGCACGCCTCGCTGGTCGCCGCCCGGGGCGGGCAGGACAGCACCGTGTACGCCGCCGGGGACGACGTCACCGGGCGCACCGCCGAGGAGGTGACCGCCCGGTGACCACCCGCACCCTGGCGGTCGTCAGCGCGGGGCTGTCGACGCCGTCGTCCACCCGGCTGCTGGCCGACCGGCTCACCGCCGCCACCGTCGCCGCCCTGCGCGAGCGGGGCGACGAGGCCACCGTGGAGGTCGTCGAGCTGCGCGAGCACGCCCGCGACCTCGCCGACGCACTGGTCACCGGGTTCGCCAACACCGCGCTGCAGGCGGCGGTCGACACCGTCGTCGGCGCCGACGGGCTCATCGCGGTGACCCCGGTGTTCTCCGCCTCCTACAGCGGCCTGTTCAAGACGTTCTTCGACGTGCTGGACAAGGACGCGCTCACCGGCACGCCGGTGCTGCTCGGCGCCACCGCGGGCACCGCCCGGCACTCGCTGGTGCTCGAGCACGCCATGCGCCCGCTGTTCGCGTACCTGCGCGCCGTCGCCGTCCCCACCGGGGTGTTCGCCGCCTCCGAGGACTGGGCCGGTGCCGGGGGCGTCGACCAGGCGCTGGCCGGCCGGATCGACCGCGCCGCCGGCGAGCTCGCCGACCTGGTCGCCGGTCGGCCGGCGGCCGCTCGACGTCCCGCCGACCCGTTCGACGACGTGCCCTCCTTCGAGGAGCTGCTCCGCGGCGCCTGACAGCGCCCTCCACCGGTCGGACCCCCTCCGCAGCAGCGGAGGGGGCCCGACGCGGTTGTCGCGGTCAGGTGGACGGGCCGCCCGTCCGCCCGGAGGGGCCCGGCGTCGGGGTGCCGACGCCGCCGCGCTCGGTGGAGTGCCGCGCCACCGGCACGCCCTCGGGCGCCTCGGGGGCGCCCTGCGGGATCGGTGCCGACGGCGGGACGGCCGGCTCCGGGCGCCCGCGCAGCCGCGGGTACGGCAGCACGAGGCTCAGTGCCAGGACGATGGCGAGGATGACCGCCCACACGCCGCTGTACTGCGCCCAGGAGCCGGTCAGGATCAGGAACGCCGGGAGCGCCGTGGTCAGCGTGCCGGCGACGATGGCGACCGCCCCGGTGTACCGGGTGAACTCCTCCCGCTTGAGCCCCAGGACGAGGAAGAACAGCGCCCACAGCACGGCCCAGTAGAGCCAGATGACGCCGAACCCGGGGTCCCGCGGCACGAAGTAGAAGAAGTTCAGGCCCGCGTACACCACCGCGCACACGGCCACGAACGCCGAGAACCAGCCCAGCCCCGTGCCGTCGAGGTTCCCCAGCAGGTTGATCCCGACGTAGAGGTAGGTGAACCCGAACAGGTAGATGCCCCCGGCGGACAGGATCGCGGTGAGGTCCCCGCCCGAGGTGAGGATCAGGTACGTGGGGGTGAACACCTGCAGCGCCCCCACGAACAGGTTCAGCGGCGCTGCCGCGCGCGGGTCCACCCTCCCCAGCAGCATCAGGCCGTTGACGATCAGGACGGCTCCGACGTACAGCAGTCCGACAGCTCCCATGTGCACTCATCTCCTCGGGTCCCGCAACGGTGCGGATGTCCCCCGTGACGGATGCCGGCGACGCGGCGCGCCGCCGGCGAGCGGCCGGAGCGGCCACTGTTCGCGGCAGTCAGGAGAGCGGGCGCGCGGGCGTCAGGCGCCGGCGCGCCCCGGGACGGCGACCGGTGCCAGGGTCGCCTGCGTCGGGTGCAGGCGCGGAGTCATCGTCGACCTCCCGCGGATCGGGGCGCCGGGTCCCGCCGGACGCCGGTCGCATCGATGGCCGGACAACGATCGCGCCGGTCACCGGCCGCGTCAACGGGGCTCGCGCTCACCCCGCCCGGCGGCGTCCGGGCCGCCCTCGTCGGGTTCGGCGAGCGCCTCGTCGAGGAGCGCGGCGAGCCCGTCGATCGAGCGGTGCGGTCCGGTGCGCCGGACGACGATCGGGTCGGGCACGCCGTCCTCGTCGTCGTCCCTGCCCTCGGTGTCCATGCCCTCGGTGCCCATACCCTCGGTGCCCATCGCCTCGGTGAGCCGGTGCGCCGCCCGCAGTGCCGCCTTGCCGAAGCGGTCGGCCGCCTCGTGCCGCTCGATCGGCGGTGGGTCGTCGGTCACGGCCGCCCTCTCCCGTCACGGTGGGTGATGCCCGCCCCGGGTTCGGGAACGGCACGCGGGGGTATACCCGCGCGGGGCCTTCGAACAGCCGGTGGCCGCGGACTGGCAAGAACAGGAGTGATCCGTGGAGCACCGGGTCGAGGTCGTCTGGACGTGCTCGCCCTGCGAGGTGGGCGGCCAGGACGTGCAGGAGGGCGGCGATGCCGACCCGACCTGCTGGAACTGCGGTGGGCCGGTCGTCGTGACCGCCCGGCCCACCATCCGGCTCCTCCGGGGGCCGATCCCCGAACCGGACGCCGCCTGAGCACGGCGCCCGGCCCGGGTCACGGTCACCCGGCGCGGGCCGGTGGCCGTCCCGCGGTCACGACGTCACGGCGCACTGCCCCCGGTCGGCACGGACCGGCCCGGACGCCGACGGCTTGACGTCGAAGTCGAAGATCGCCGTCGGCAGGTAGAGCGAGCAGCAGGCGTTCGGGATGTCGACGATGCCGCTGACCCGGCCCTCGATCGGCGCCGAACCCAGCAGCAGGTAGGCCTGCTCTCCGGAGTAGCCGAACTTCTCCAGGTACCGGACGGCGTTGAGGCACGCCCGCTTGTAGGCCAGCGTCGCGTCCAGGTACTTGTTCGTGTTGCTCTCGTGGTCGACCGAGATCCCGATGAACGTCAGGAACTCCGAGTAGCGCGGCTCGACGTTGCCGGGCATGAACACCGGGTTGGTGGTCACGCCGTAGGTCTCCATACCGCCCTTGATCAGGTCGATGTGGAAGTCGATGAACCCGCCCATCTCGATGGCGCCGCAGAAGGTGATCTCGCCGTCGCCCTGGCTGAAGTGCAGGTCGCCGCCGGAGAGCTTCGCGTCCTTGACGTGCACCGGGTAGAAGACCCGTGAGCCGCGGGAGAAGTTCTTGATGTCGTGGTTGCCGCCGTTCTCGCGGGCCGGCACGGTGCGCGCGCCGTCCCGGGCGATCCCGTCGAGGGCACTGCCGGTGGCCTGGCCACCGAGGGTGTTCTGCTCCAGCGGCGGCAGTGCCAGTGGCGGCGTCCGGTCGGGGTCGGTCGCGATCAGCGCCCGCTCCCGCTCGTTCCACCGGGCCAGCAGCTCGGCCGACGGTGCGGTGCCGAACAGCCCGGGGTGGGTCAGGCCGGTGTAGCGGACGCCCGGTATGTGCCGGGAGGTCGCCACCTGGCCCTGGAAGTCCCAGATCGCCTTGTAGGCGTCCGGGAAGTAGTCGGTCAGGAAGCCACCGCCGTTGACCTTGGCGAAGATGCCGGTGTAGCCCCAGCCCTGGCCGGGGGCGTCGCCGAACTCCTGCGGCGCCTGTACCGGGCCGAGGTCGAGGATGTCGACGACGAGCAGGTCACCGGGCTCGGCGCCCTCGACGCCGATCGGGCCGCTGAGCATGTGGGCGTGGGTCAGGTCGACGTCGCGGACGTCGTTGGCCGAGTCGTTGTTGCCGATCTGGCCGTCGGTCCACTCCCGGCACTCGACCCGGATGCTCTGCCCGGGTCGCACCATCGTGGCGACGGGCACGTCCGGGTGCCACCGGTTGTGGCCGGGTACCGCCTGGTCCCGCATGGACTTGGCCTGGTCGACGGTGAAGACGACGTCTGGCATGTCCCCCACTCTCCGATCTGCGTTGACGGGAGGAGCAAGCCCGCGGGTGCGGGCCGTCGATGGCGGCTCCGGCCGGGAGCCGGCGGGTGGGCGGCGCCCGGGGCCCCGGGTCGCCGACCGGTGCTCAGGGGCGGGGCAGCGCGCTCCACCGGGGGTCGTGCGGGGCGGGACGGCGCGCCGCGGGCGGCACCGCCGTCGTCACGGCGGGCTCGTCGCGGCTGGTCTCCTCGCGCAGCCGCGCGGCGGCCACGGGGGCGGGGGTGCGGGCCAGCAGGGGCGCGGTGTAGACCCGTCGCCCGTCCGCCCCGCACGCGGGGCACCGGCTCGTGCTCTCCGCCGTGCCGATGGGACGCCGGACCTCCCAGGGGCCGCAGGCGGTGCAGCGGTAGAGGTAACCCGCCATCGAGGTCCTCCGGGGGAGTCGGGACCGCTCAGGTTCGGGCGAAGCTAGTGGTCAGGGGATCGCCGTGGCAGGACACCGGGCCCCTCCGAGCGGCCGTATCGGTCCCCCTCGCGCGTCGCTACGGGCGGCCCACCGGAGGTGACCCGGGGTGCGGAGGCTCAGCCGCCCGCCGGTTGACGGTCACCCGCGACGGCGTCCGCGGACTCCGGGGCCGAGCCACCCTGCGGCGCGCTGCCGGTCATCAGCCGCACGACCTCGGCCTGGTCGGCCTCGGACGGCAGGCCCCAGTGCGGCTGGTAGCCGTAGACCTCCCCCAGCGGCGTGGAGCTGGTCCGCCCGTCGAGGATCTCCACCGCGTCGACGGGGATCAGCCCCGGGTGCTCGACGCCGCAGGCCTCGGCCACCTTGAACAGGTCGCGCCGCAGCGTCTCGACGTAGTTGGCCGCCCGGACCGACTTCAGCGACGGGTCCAGCCCGTGGGACAGCCACGGGTCCTGCGTCGCCACCCCGGTCGGGCAGGTGTCGGTGTGGCACTTCTGGGCCTGGATGCAGCCGATCGCCAGCATCGCCTCGCGGCCCACGTTCACCATGTCGCACCCCAGGGCGAACGCCACGATCGCGTTGTCGGGCAGGCCGAGCTTGCCGGCGCCGATGAAGGTGACCTGCTCCTGCAGCCCGCGGCGGGCGAAGGTCGCGTACACCCGGGCGAAGCCGAGCTGGAAGGGCAGCGACACCGAGTCGGTGAAGATCAGCGGAGCCGCGCCGGTGCCGCCCTCGCCGCCGTCGACGGTCACGAAGTCCACCCCGCGGCCGGTGCGCTCCATGAGGTCGGTGAGCTCGTCCCAGAAGGTCATGTCGCCGACGGCCGACTTGATGCCCACCGGCAGGCCGGTCTCGGCAGCGAGGAGCTCCACCCAGTCGAGCAGGCTGTCGGTGTCGGAGAACTCCGCGTGCCGGGACGGGCTCACGCAGTCCACCCCCTCGGGCACGCCCCGCGCGGCGGCGATCTCGGCGGAGACCTTCGCGCCGGGGAGCACTCCGCCCAGGCCCGGCTTGGCGCCCTGGCTGAGCTTGATCTCCAGCGCCCGCACCGGGGCGCCGGCGACGAGGTCCTTGAGCCGGGCGAGGTCGAACCGGCCCTGCTGGTCCCGGCAGCCGAAGTAGGCGGTGCCGATCTGGAACACCAGCTCCCCGCCGTGCCGGTGGTGCACCGAGATGCCGCCCTCGCCGGTGTTCTGCAGGCAGCCGGCCAGCGCCGCACCGCGGTTGAGCGCCTCGACGGCCGGGCCGGAGAGGGACCCGAAGCTCATCGCCGAGATGTTCACGACCGACGCCGGCCGGAACGCCCCCGCCCGGCCGCGGGGCCCACCGAGCACCTTCGCCGACGGGACGTGCACGTCGTGCGCCGACGTGGGGTGCGACGGCGGGACGGCGCGGCCGAACGTCCGGTGGTTGATGACCGGGTAGCCCGCGGTGTACTCGAGGTCGTTGTCGGTGCCGAAGCCGAAGTAGTTGTTCTCCTTCTTCGCCGAGGCGTACACCCACCGCCGCTGGTCGCGGGTGAAGGGCCGCTCCTCGTTATTGCCGGCCACCAGGTACTGGCGCAGCTCGGGACCGATCGCCTCGAGCAGGTACCGGGCGTGCCCGATCACGGGGAAGTTGCGCAACAGGGTGTGCTCGCGCTGGAGCAGGTCGCGGGCGGCGACCGCCGCCAGCGCGGACAGACCGGTGACGGCGGCACGCGACGCGCGCTTCATGTGCTCACCCTGGCACGGGCGGGCCGATCACGCCGGTTCGACGGCCGCCGCGACCTCGCGGTCAGAAGAAGAGGCTGAGCACCAGCGCGAAGACGAAGCCGATCGTGCCCAGCAGCGTCTCCATCACCGTCCAGGTCTTCAGCGTCGTCTTCTCGTCCATCTGGAAGAAGCGGCTGACCAGCCAGAAGCCGGAGTCGTTGACGTGCGAGAGCACGGTCGCACCCCCGGCGATGGCGATGACGATGAGCGCGAGGTCGACCGAGGACAGCCCGTCGGTCGCCTCGACGACCGGCGCCATCAGCCCGGCCGCCGTGGTGAGCGCGACCGTCGCCGAGCCCTGGGCCACGCGCAGCAGCACGGAGATGACGAACGCGGCCACGATGACCGGCAGCCCGATGTCGCCGAGGACGTCGGCCAGCGCCTCACCGATGCCGCTGGCCCGCAGCACGCCGCCGAACATGCCCCCCGCGCCGGTGATGAGGATGATCGCGCAGACGGGGCCGAGGGCGCTGTTGACGATGGACTCCACCTGGGCGCCGCTCTCCCCACGCCGCACGCCGAGCACGACGATCGCGACGAGCACCGTGATGAGCAGCGCCACCGGCGTGGCCCCGAGCAGCTGACCGGCCCGGACGACGAACGACCCCTCGTCCAGCGCGCCCGCGGTGGCCAGCGTGGTCAGTCCGGTGTTCAGGAAGATCAGCACGAGCGGCAGGAGCAGGATGCCGACCACCGTGCCGAAGCGGGGCGGCGCGGGACGGGTCGCGGTCTCGGTGCGCCGTCCACCGGCCGGCTCGGCGACGGCCGGCGAGGTGCCCTCGACCGACGGGTCGGGCTGGTCGTCCAGCGGCTTCTCGTCCGCCAGGATGTTCGGCACCGCGACGTCGTACCGGCGGCCGGCCCACAGCCCGAACAGGTACGCGCCGAGGTACCAGGTGGGCAGCCCGACGAGCAGGCCGAACACGAGCACCAGGCCGATGTCGGCGCCGATCAGCTCGGCCGCCGCCACCGGCCCGGGGTGCGGGGGCACGAAGGCGTGCATGACGGCGAACGCGCCGGCGACCGGCAGGCCGTAGGTGAGCAGCGAGCCACCCAGCCGGCGGGCCACGGTGAAGACGATCGGCAGGAACACCACCAGGCCGGCGTCGAAGAAGATGGGGAAGCCGAACAGCAGTGCGGCGACGCCCAGCGCCAACGGCGCACGCTGCTCGCCGAACCGGCGGATGAGGCTGTCGGCGAGCACCTGCGCCCCGCCGCTGTGCTCCAGCAGCCGGCCGAGCATCGCGCCGAGGCCGACGAGCAGCGCCACGCTGGCCAGCGTCGTGCCGAAGCCCGTCGTCAGCGTGGAGACGACGTCCTCGAGCGGGATCCGGGTGGCCAGCGCGGTCAGCAGGCTCACGAGGACCAGTGCGAGGAACGCGTGCAGCTTCAGCTTCATGATCAGGAACAGCAGGACGGCGACCGCGGCCGCGGCGATCGCGAGCAGCGAGCCGGCGCCCAGCGCCGGTTCGACCTCGGGCACGGTTCCTCCAGTGGTCAGTCGGGGCCGTCGTCCACCGCGTCGAGGGTGGTGAGGACGTCGGTGAGCGCCTGGGTGGAGCGGTCGACGAGCGGCCGCAGCCGGCGGTAGACGGCGACCGCGTCCGGGTCGGGCTCGACCGGGTCGTTCACGGCGACCAGCCCGGTGGCGGCGTCGAGGTCGGGCAGCGCGCCGAGCGCGTGCAGGCCGAGCAGGCAGGCCCCCAGACCGGTGCCCTCCGGTGAGTCGGCGACCCGCACCGGCAGGTCCAGCGCGGCGGCGAGGGTGCGGACCCACAGCGAGGAGGCGACCGCACCCCCGGTGGCCCGCACCTCGCGCACCGGCAGGTCGGTGGCGGCGAAGGCGTCGCGGACCAGCGCCAGTTGCTGGCAGACCCCCTCGACCGCGGCCCGCACCAGGTGCGGACGGCGGTGCTCGCGGCGCAGCCCGATGTACGCCCCGCGCAGCCCCGAGCGCCACCAGGGGGCCCGCTCGCCGAGCAGGTAGGGCAGGCACAGCAGGCCGGCGCTGCCGGGCGGTACCTGCTCGGCCTCGGCCAGCAGGCGGGCGTCGAGGTCGTCGGCGTCCTCCCCGTGGAGCTCCGGCGCCGGTCCGGGCGGCGAGGCGGGCGGCCCCGCGGCCAGCGCCTGGGCAGCCCAGCGGACCGCCGAGCCGCCGTTGTTCACCGCTCCCCCGACCACCCACTGGTCGTCGGTGAGCGCGTAGCAGAACAGCCGGCGGCCGGGGTCCACCGTGGGCGCCGGGACGACGACCCGCATCGCGCCGCTGGTGCCCAGGGAGACCGCGGCCACCTCCGGCCGGACCGCGCCGATGCCCAGGTTGGCCAGCACGCCGTCGGCGGCGCCGACCACCACCGGCAGCCCCTCGGGCAGCCCGGTCGCCCCGGCCGCGTCGGCGCGCAGGCCGGTCAGCACCGCCGTCGTGGGGAGGACCTCGCCGAGCTGGTCGGGCCGCACCCCCGCGATGGCCAGCGCCTCGTCGTCCCACCGGCTGCCGCGGAGGTCGTAGAGCCCGGTCGCCGACGCGCACGACCGGTCGACCACCTGCCGCCCGCCGACGAGCGCGGCGACGACGAGCTCCTTGACCCCGCCCCAGCGCGGCGTCCCGCTCACCAGGTCCGGGTCCTGCGCGCGCTCCCAGGACAGCTTCACCAGCGGGGACATCGCGTGCACGGGGGTACCGGTGCGGGCGTGCAGGTCCGCCGCCCGCCCATCGGCGACCAGCGCGGCGGCCCACTCGGCTGCGCGGCCGTCGGCCCACGTGATCACCGGGCCCAGCGGCCGACCGTCGTCGTCCATCGGCACCAGGCCGTGCATGGCGGCGCTCAGGCTGATGCCGACGACCCGGTCGCCGCGGTCCCGGGCGCAGCCGGCCACCGCGGCCAGCGCCTCCACCGCGGCGGCCTGCAGCCGGCCGGCGTCGAGCTCGGCCCGGCCGGGAGCGGGGACCAGCAGCGGGTAGCCGGCGCTGGCGACGTCGCGCACCCGCCCGTCGGCGCCGGCGGTGACCGCCTTCGTCGCCGTCGTCCCGGAGTCGAGACCGACGACGACGTCCACGACACCGGATGGTGCACGGGTCGGCGACCGGGCGCCATCGCAGGCTCAGGAGGCGAGCTGCTCCTCGGCGGGCTCGTCCCGCAACGGGGGTCGCGCCTCGGGCACACCCGGCTCCGAGTGCGCGCCCCGCTCCTCGGGCCCGCCGTCCTCCGCCGAGTGCGCGCCGTGCTCCGCCTGACCGGGCTGCTCGTCGCGCCCGGCCTGCTCCTCCGCGGCCAGTGCGCCCGTCAGCGTCCCGAGCGCGTCGGCGACCTGGCCGCACAGCCGGCGCAGGGCGGTCCGCGCCTCGTCGCGCCGCCGCGCCAGGTCGTCGACCCGGGCCTGGGCCGCGTCGACGCGGGCCGTGCAGGTCCGGCTGAGCTCGGCCAGCGTCTGCTCCACCTCCGTGGAGAGCCGTGCCGCGGTCTCGGTCGCCTCACGGGCGCGCTTCGCCGCCGCCTCGTCGGCGAGCCGCGTGCGCTCGACGGCGGCCTCGGCCAGCAGCCGCTCGGCCGTCACCCTGGCCTGCCGCAGCTCCTCCGCCGCCTGCTCGCGGGCCTCCCGCCGGGTGGCCGCCGCCTCCTCCGCGGCCCGCTGCCGCTCCCCGGCCGCGTCGGCCGCCGCCTCCTCCCGCATCCGGACCGCCTCGGCGCCGGCCAGCTCCCACTCCGCGGCGGCGTCCTCGCGGACCGCCTGTGCCTCCTCCTGGATCCGGCCGGACTCGGCCACCGCCTCGTCCTTGACCTGGTGCGCCCGCCGCAGCAGGACGTCGGCCTCGCTGCGCGCCTGGGCGCGGATCCGGTCGCCCTCCATCTGCCCGGCCTCGGTCAGCTGGGCCGCCTCGTCCGCGGCCAGGCGGAGGATCTCGCCGACGCGCTCGGAGGTTCGGACCATCTCCCGGCCCTCGGGCGAGCAGGCCAGCAGGCGCCGGGAGAGCTCCAGCTCCGCCGAGCACGCCCCGTACCGGGTGAGCAGGTCCTCGTTCTCCCGGCGGGCGGCCAGCAGCTCGGACTCTGCCCAGGAGACGTAGTTGTCCACCTGCAGCCGGTCGTAGCCGCGCAGCGCCGTCCGGAAGAGGGGGCGGGGACCGAGGAGGGACTCGAGGTCACCGGCGAGGTTGGGCCGCCGGGACGACCCGCCGGAGGGGACGGGTTCCGGCTGCCGGGCGCCGTCGCCGACCTCGGCCGCACCGTGTCGGAACATGCGGGCTCCCCTCTCCCCCGACCCAGGACCACGCCCCCGCCTCGACCGACCCGACGCCGGGACGGCGCGATCGACTGCTCGGGGCTCCGCACAGTGCCAGAACGCGGCGTTCCGTCAGGGCGGCACGGGCGTCCCGGCACGCCGGTCGGGATGACACCGGCGTAGTCCCGTCCACGAGTACCGGAACCGCTACGGCCGGTGAGGTCGGGTCAGCGGTAGGCGGAGCCCCCGCGCAGCCGCGCGCCGACGGCGACCCGCAGCGGCGCCAGCACCACGCCGTCGCGCGCCAGCCGCTGCCGGATCTGCCGCCGGTGGCGCAGCACACCGACGAACCCGATGGCCCAGAACACGTACTGGACGGAGAAGGCCGCCCGGAAGGCGTCGAGGGAGTAGGCGGTGGAGCCTCCCGGCGTGAGCAGGTCGAGCACCGCGCCCACGGCCAGGATGGTCAGCAGCGACGCCAGGAAGCCGCCGACGTTCACCACCCCGCTCGCGCTGCCCTGTCGCTCGGCGGGGTTCCAGGTGCGGGCGAAGTCGAAGCCGATCATCGAACCGGGGCCGTTGGTGCCCAGGACGACGACCAGCAGCACCAGCAACGGCAGCGGAGCGCGGCCCGGCCACAGCAGCACGACGGTCCAGGTGGCCGCGGTGAGCACGAGGATCGTGAAGACCAGCGTCGAGCGGCGCAACGGCCAGCGGCCGCACAGCCGGCCCAGCAGCGGGCCGACCAGGATCCCGACGACGACCAGCAGCGTCAGCAGCCCCGCCGCCGTCTCCGGGCTGCGGCCCTCGGCGACGACGAGGAAGGGGTAGCCCCACAGCAGGGCGAAGACGGTGCCGGAGAACTGGGTGACCAGGTGGGTGTAGAGGCCGATCCGGGTGCCCGGCTCCCGCCAGGTGAGCGCCAGGCTGCGGCGGACCTCCTCCAGCCCGGACGGCGGGCTGAGCACGGTGCCGGGCGGGGCGTCCCGCAGCGCGACGACGACGAGGACGGCGACGAGGACCCCGACGGCCCCGGCGCCGAGGAACGTGGCCTCCCACGACGTCGAGTGCAGCAGGGCGACCAGCGGGTAGGCGGCGACGATCTGCCCGAACTGGCCGAGCATGCCGGTGAGCTGGGTGATCAGCGGCACCGTCGGGCCGGGGAACCAGAAGCCGATCACCCGCAGCACGCTGACGAAGGTCATCGCGTCGCCGGCGCCGACCAGGACCCGCGCGGCGACGGCGGTCGGCACGTCCCCGGCCAGGGCCAGCAGCGCCTGGCCGGCGGCCATGGTGAGCGCCCCGGCCAGGATCAGTCTGCGGGAGCCGAACCGGTCCAGGGCCACCCCGACCGGCACCTGCATGCCGGCGTAGACGACGAGCTGCAGGACCAGGAACAGCGAGATCGCCGAGGCCCCGGCCGAGAAGCGCTCCTGCGCCTCCACCCCGGCGACCCCCAGCGAGGCGCGGTGGAAGACGGCGACCGCGTACGCGGCGAGCGCCACCAGCCACACGGTGTAGGCACGGGCCGTCGGTCGGGCAGCGGTCGGCGTCGTCACCCCATGGACGACGTCCTCCCCCGCCGGGTGCTTCCCCCCGGGGGCGTGAGATCCCTCACCGCCGGTCCCCGCCGCGCCTCCGCCGTCCGCCGCGGGCACGGCCGCACCCCCCCTGCACCGGCCCGTCCGGGCGCCTCGTCCGACCGGGTGAGCGTGATCAACTCCTCGCCGATCCAGGACTAACCGTGCACGTCGGCGGGCAGGAGCAGCTCAGCCGCCGGGTCCGACCCCGGCCGCAACTGCCCACGCGACGAGAGGAGTGCCCTCGAATGGCGTCCGTCATCCACTACGAGATCGCGACCGAGGCCGAGAAGTACGCCGACTTCCGCCGGGTCCTGTGGACCGGCAAGAACACCCAGCTGGTGATCATGACCATCCCGCCGGGCGGCGAGATCGGCGAGGAGGTGCACGAGGACATCGACCAGATCCTCACCTTCGTCAGCGGCACCGGCGAGGCGCGGATCGCGGGCAGCAAGAAGAAGGTCACCCAGGGCGACCTGGTGGTGGTGCCGGCCGGCACGAAGCACAACTTCGTCAACACCGGGCCCAACCCGCTGGTCCTCTACACGGTGTACGGCCCGCCGGAGCACGCCGACGGCGCGGTGCACAAGACCAAGGAGGAGGCCGACGCCGCCGAGGAGGCGGGCAAGGACGAGCCGCCGACCGAGTGAGCCCCGGGCCCGGTGTGCGGGAGCGCGTCCGGCGCTCCCGCACACCGGTCAGCCCCGCGCGGTGCTGCGGTGCGACCGCGCGGCAGGCGGCCGCGGCGCGAGCGCCGGGGAGGGCGCGACCTGCGCGGGCATCAGGGTGGTGCCGCCGTCGCCCGCCGCGCGGTGCTGCACGCGCGCCGGCTGCTCCGGCTGGATGCGGGTCAGGATGAACAGGCAGAAGGCGATGACGGTCAGCAGTCCGCCGACGACGAGGTAGTCCAGCACGCGGTCCAGTCTCCCGGCGTGACCGTTTCGTGACACTGCGAGAAGCCTCACCCCGGGGGTGCCGCGTGTCGCTCCCCGGGCAGGCGGACCCCCGGCGTGTAGAGCGCGGTGCGCGGGCTGGCCCCGTCCCCGCCGCGGCAGCAGACTCGACAGGCGCGCACCGCGCCCGACCGTCGCCGACCCAGGAGGGGTCATGCCGTCGCCCACCTACTCCCCCGCGAACCCCGAGAGCGTCTTCACCTACGGCGCCCCGCAACTGAAGTTCGGCCCCGGCGCCTCCGACGAGATCGGCTACGACCTGAGCCTCACCGGCGCCAAGCGGGTCCTCGTCGTGACCGACCCCGGGGTCGCGGCGACCGGACACCCCCAGCGGGTCGCCGACCAGATGGCGCAGTTCGGCATCGAGGCGCAGGTCTTCGACGGCGCGCACGTCGAGCCCACCGACGAGAGCCTCGAGCACGCCGTCGGCTGGGCGCGCGACCACGGCCCCTGGGACGCCATCGTCGCCGTCGGCGGCGGGACGAGCATCGACACGGCCAAGGCGATCAACCTGCTCACCACCAACCCCGGTGAGCTCATGGACTACGTGAACAAGCCGGTCGGTGAGGGCCGCGCGCCGGTCAACCCGCTCAACCCGCTGGTCGCCGTCCCGACGACCACCGGCACCGGCGCGGAGAGCACGACGATCTGCGTGCTCGACGTCCTGGCCCTGAAGGTGAAGACCGGGATCAGCCACGCCCGGCTGCGGCCCACCATGGCCGTGGTCGACCCCGCGCTGACCCGCACGCAGCCGGCCGGGGTCACCGCCGCCGCCGGCATGGACATCCTGTGCCACGCGCTGGAGAGCTACACCGCGCGGCCCTACACGACCTTCGAGCACAAGCGCCCGGAGGAGCGGGTGCCCTACAACGGAGCCAACCCGATCGCCGACATGTGGTCGGAGAAGGCGCTCAGCCTGCTCGCCGAGTCGTTCCGCGCGGCGGTGCGCAACGGGGAGGACACCGAGGCCCGCGGGCAGATGGCGATGGCGGCCACCTTCGCGGGGCTGGGGTTCGGCAACGCCGGCGTGCACATCCCGCACGCCAACGCCTACCCGATCGCCGGGCGGGTGAAGGACTTCCACCCCAAGGACTACCCGGCCGACGAGCCGATGATCCCGCACGGCATGTCGGTCGCGCTGACCGCGCCGGAGGCCTTCCGGTTCACCTTCGACGCCGACCCCGACCGGCACCTGCGGGCCGCCCGCCTGCTCGACCCGCGCGCCGAGCAGACCGACGACCCCGCCGAGTTCCTGCCGACCGTGCTGACGGCGCTGATGCGCGACATCGACATCCCCGGCGGCATCGGCGCCGTCGGCTACGACGAGAGCGACGTCCCCGACCTGGTCCAGGGCACGATGAAGCAGCAGCGACTGCTGGCCACCGCGCCCAAGGAGGTCACCGAGGACGACGTCGCCGGTATCTTCCGCCGCTCGATGACCCTCTGGTGACCGGCGGGTCGTAGGACGCCCGTCCAGGTGCGGCGCCGCCGTCCGGGGTGGTCTGCTCCCTCGGGTGCGGACGACGGAGCGCGGGTGGGCGGCGGTGGCGGACGGCACCCCGTCCGGCCCGCGCCTGCTGCTCGGCGTCGCCCCGCTGACGCCGGCCGGCGGCGTCGACACCCTGCTGACCGCCTTCGGCCTGCTCGCCGGGGACCGGCCGGACCTGGTCCTCGAGGTGGTCGGCGGCGGCCCGCTCGGCCGGGACCTGCGCTGCGGCGCCGACCACCTCGGCCTGGACGGGAGGGTGCGCTTCTGCGGCGCCCTCCCCCGCGCCGCGGTGCGGGCGGCGGTGGGCCGCAACGAGGTGCTCGTCCTCCCCCACCGCCGCCACGACGACCGGGAGCACCTGGTGCCCGGCCTCCTCGACGCGTTCGCGGCCGGCCGCCCGGTGGTGGCCACCCGACCGGTCGCCGACCCGCTCCTCGTGCGGCACGGCGAGACCGGTCTGGTCGTGCCACCCGGCGACGCGCCCGCGCTCGCGTCGGCGGTGGCCGACCTCCTCGACCACCCCGACCGGGCCGGCGCGCTGGCGGCGGCCGGGGAGTCCGCCGCCGGCGTACTCCCCGCCGAGGGGCCACCCTCCCCGCTGCAGCGCCTGTGGCGGCGGGTCACTGGATGAGGTCGTACGACTCCCGTCCCCTTGCGCACTCGACGTCCCCGATGGCACAACTCCCCGGCAGGGCAGCGCCGGAGGGTCCGGAGGCCGCGCAGCAGTGCGCGACGCACGCGGGGGGTGGGCCATGGCCACGCGCCAGTCGACGAGCCCCGTGCCGCCGCCCCGGACGGCGCCCGACACCGGCCGCGCCCGCGACTGGGTCGCCCTGGTCGACCACACCGAGGCCGGGCGCCGCCCGCAGGTCGCCTCCGTCGGCCGCGTCGTCGCCCGCTTCCTCGCTGCCAACGTCGCGGCCATCCTGCTGCTGCTCGCGCTCGGCGTGTGGGCCAGCGCCCGGGCCGCCGAGCACGAGGCGCTCGCCGACGCCCGCCGCATGACCGACCTGCTGGCCGAGGTCCTCGTCCAGCCCACCCTCGACGAGCCCCTGCTCGCCGGGGAGCCGGCCGCGATCACCGTGTTCGACGACCGCATGCGCGACCGCCTGCCGGGGGTCGGCATCATCCGGATCAAGATCTGGACCGGCGACGGGCGGATCGTCTACTCCGACGAGCCCCTGCTGATCGGCCGCTCGTTCCCGCTCGGCGACGACGACCGGGCGGCCCTGCGCGACGGCGTCACGCGGGCCGAGGTCAGCGACCTGAGCCAGCCGGAGAACCGGTTCGAGGAGGCCGACAGCGGCCGCCTGCTCGAGGTCTACCG
The DNA here is from genome assembly GCF_054050075.1 of Geodermatophilus sp. SYSU D00965. Lineage (NCBI taxonomy): Bacteria > Bacillati > Actinomycetota > Actinomycetes > Geodermatophilales > Geodermatophilaceae > Geodermatophilus > Geodermatophilus sp. SYSU D00965. The sequence continues at coordinate 48,147 of NZ_JBJGYQ010000026.1, forward strand.
GCAGATCACCGGCCCCGGCGGGCAGCGGCTGCTGCTGGAGACCTACTCCGACTACAGCCAGGCCACCGCCCGGCAGCAGGAGATCTGGTGGGAGTTCGCCCCCATCTCCGCGGCCGCGCTGCTGGCCATGGTCGCCGTGCAGCTCCCCCTGGCCCGCCGGATGGTCACCCAGCTGCGCGCCACCCAGCAGGAGCGCGAGCTGCTGCAGGCGCGGGCGCTGGACGCCTCCGGCGAGGAGCGCCGCCGGATCGCCGGCAGCCTGCACGACGGCCTGGTGCAGGACGTCTCCGCGGCGGCGCTGCTGGTCGCCCGCGCCGCCGACGACCTGGGGCGGACCTCGTGCACCGCGCCGTCCCACGACGTCGCCGACCGGCTCGGGCAGGCCGCCGGGGCGCTGCGGGACTCCGTGGCGTCCCTGCGGTCGCTGCTGGTCGAGATCTACCCACCGAACCTCGAGCAGGCGGGGTTGCCGGCGGCCCTGGTCGACTGCGCGGACCGGCTGCGCCCCCGCGGCATCGCCGTGCGGCTGTCCCTCCCGGACGGGCTCTGCCCGCCGCCGGACGTGGCCGCGCTGGTCCTGCGCACCGTCCAGGAGGCGCTGCGCAACGTGGTGAAGCACTCGGGCGCCCGCCGGGTCGACGTCACCGTCTCGCAGCTCCCGGCGGCCCTCGTCCTGGAGATCTCCGACGACGGCGTCGGGTTCGACGTCGGCCCGGCGCTGGACCGGCAGGACGGCGGGCACCTGGGGCTGCGCCTGCTCGCCGACCGGGCCGCCGCCGAGGGCGCGACCCTGTCCCTGCGCGCTGCACCCGGCGCCGGGACCAGTCTCCGGCTGGAGGTGCCCCGGCGGTGATCGACGTCCTGGTGGTGGACGACCACGCACTCATGCGCTCGGGGCTGGCCGGCCTCATCGCCGGCGCCGACGACATGCGGGTCGTCGGTACGGCCGCCGACGGGGCCGAGGCGGTGGCCGCGGTCGCCCTCCTGTCCCCCGACGTCGTCCTCATGGACCTGTCCATGCCGGTCATGGACGGCGTGACCGCGACCCGCCGCATCCTGGCGGACCACCCCGAGGTGGAGGTGCTGGTGCTCACCTCCTTCTCCGACCAGCAGCGGGTGGTGGAGGCGCTGGACGCCGGCGCCGGCGGCTACGTGCTCAAGGACACCGAGCCGGCCGACCTGCTGGCCGCGATCCGCTCGACCGCCCGGGGCCACTCGCCGCTGGACCCGCGGGTGGCCCGGACCCTGCTGCACGCCCGGCGCCGGCCGGCCGGGGTCGCCGAGCTGACCGAGCGGGAGCAGGAGGTGCTCGCGCTCGTCGGCCGGGGGCTGGCCAACAAGCAGATCGCCCGCGCCCTGGGCATCCGCGAGGGCACCGTGAAGGCGCACCTGACCAGCGTGTTCCAGCGCATCGGGGTCCGGGACCGGACGTCGGCGGCGCTGTGGGCGCGCACCCACCTGCCCGAGGTCCCGCCCGGCCTCGCGGAGTGACCCCCCTCGCCGCGGCCCCGCCCTCGGGCCGAGACTGGGCGGCGTGACCCGGACAGCCACTCCCCCTGACGCCGACCTCCTCCCCGCGCTGCGCCGGGCCGGGATCGGCGACGTCGACGACTCCGGGCTCGCGCGGGCGCTCTACTCCTCCGACGGCTCGCTGTACCGGGTGCTGCCGCGGGCGGTGGTGCGGCCCCGCCACCCCGACGAGATCGAGGCCACCCTCGCCGTCTGCCGGGAGCTGGGCGTCCCGCTGACCGCCCGCGGTGCGGGCACCTCCATCGCCGGCAACGCGGTCGGCCCCGGCGTCGTCGTCGACACCAGCCGCCACCTCGCCCGGGTGCGGGCGATCGACGCCGAGGCGCGGACGGCGACGGTCGACCCCGGCGTGGTCCAGGCGGCGCTGCAGGCCGCGGCCCGGCCGCACGGGCTGCGCTTCGGGCCCGACCCGAGCACGCACAACCGCTGCACGATCGGCGGGATGATCGGCAACAACGCCTGCGGCTCCCGCGCCCTGGGCTACGGCCGGACGTCGGACAACGTCGTCGGCCTCGACGTCGTCACCGGCGCCGGCGAGCGGCTGCGGCTGGGCCGCGACGGCGCCCCGGACGGCGGGGTGGTCGGGGAGCTGCGGCGGCTGGTCGAGGACAACCTGGCGCCGATCCGCACCGAGCTGGGCCGCTTCGGCCGCCAGGTGTCGGGCTACTCGCTGGAGCACCTGCTGCCCGAGCGCGGCTTCGACGTCGCCCGGGCACTGGTCGGCAGCGAGGGCACGCTGGGCCTGGTGCTCGGCGCGACCGTGCGGCTGGTGGCCGACGCCCCGTACCGCGGCCTCGTCGTGCTCGGCTACCCGTCGATGGCCGACGCCGCCGACGCCACCCCGCCGCTGCTGCGGCACGAGCCGACCGCCTGCGAGGGCCTCGACCAGCGGATCGTCCAGCGGCTGCGGGACGTGCCCGCCGCGGTCGTGCCGGAGCTGCCGCGCGGCGACGGCTGGCTGATCGTCGAGCTGACCGGCGACTCGGTGGCCGAGATCGAGGCCAAGGCCAAGGGCGTGCTCGCCGACGCCGGTGCGCTGGACTCGCTGGTGGTCACCGACCCCGCCGAGGCCGCCGCCATCTGGCGCATCCGCGAGGACGGCGCGGGCCTGGCCGCCCGCACCTCCGACGGCCGGCCCGCGCACGCCGGCTGGGAGGACGCGGCGGTGCCGGTCGAGCAGCTCGGCGCCTACCTGCGCGGGTTCGAGGCGCTGCTGCGCGAGCACGGGCTGCAGGGCGTCCCCTACGGCCACTTCGGCGACGGCTGCGTGCACGTCCGGATCGACTTCCCGCTCGGGCGCGGTGAGGACCGCGGCCGCAGCGCCTACCGCGCCTTCGTGCAGGACGCCGCGGCGCTCGTGGCCCGGTTCGGCGGGTCGGTCTCCGGCGAGCACGGGGACGGCCGGGCCCGCAGCGAGCTGCTGGCGACCATGTACTCCCCCGAGGTCCTCGGCCTCTTCCAGCGGGTCAAGGGCCTGTTCGACCCGGCCGACGTGCTCAACCCCGGCGTCCTGGTGCGGCCGGCGCGGGTGGACGACGACATCCGGGTGGCCGCCGCGCCGCGCCGGACCGAGCGCCTGGCGCTGGCCTACCGGCACGACGGCGGGGACTTCTCCGCCGCCGTCCACCGCTGCACCGGCGTGGGCAAGTGCCGGGCCGACCTGCAGGCCACCGGCGGGGTGATGTGCCCGTCGTGGCCGGCCACCCGCGAGGAGAAGGACACCACCCGCGGCCGGGCCCGCGTGCTGCAGGAGATGCTCGCCCCCGGCGGCCCGGTGCGCGACTGGCGCTCCCCCGAGGTGCACGCCGCGCTGGACCTGTGCCTGTCCTGCAAGGGCTGCTCGCGGGACTGCCCGACCGGGGTGGACATGGCCTCGTACAAGGCCGAGGTGCTGCACCAGAGCTACCGCCGGCGGCTGCGGCCGCGGTCGCACTACGCGCTCGGCCGGCTGCCACGCTGGGCCGACCTGGCCGCACGGGCGCCGCGGGTGGTCAACGCGGTGATGACCTCCCGGGTCGGCGGCCGGCTGGCGAAGTGGGGCGCCGGGGTCGACCAGCGGCGCAGCCTCCCCGCCTTCGCGACCCGCACCTTCCGGGCCGGCTGGGCGGCCCGGCCGGCGTCCGCGGACGGACCGCCGGTCGCGCTGTGGGTCGACTCGTTCACCGACCACTTCGCCCCCGAGGTCGCCGAGGCCACCGCCGCGGTGCTGGAGGCCGCCGGCTACCGGGTGCAGGTGCCACCCGCCGAGACCTGCTGCGGGCTGACCTGGATCACCACCGGTCAGCTCGACGCCGCCCGCCGCACCCTGGGCCGCACCGTCGAGCTGCTGCGCCCCCTGGTCGACGCCGGGGTGCCGGTGGTGGGCGTCGAGCCCTCCTGCACCGCCGTCCTGCGCGGGGAGGCGCTGGAGCTGGTGGGCGGGCCGGCCGCGGAGGCGGTCGCGGCGGGCACCCGCACGCTGGCCGAGCTGCTGCGGGAGACGCCGGGCTGGACGCCGCCGTCCCTGGCCGGGGTCGAGGTCGTCGCCCAGCCGCACTGCCACCACCACGCCGTGCTGGGGTGGGCGACCGACGAGCGGCTGCTGCGCGACGCCGGCGCCACCGTGCACCGGGTGGGCGGCTGCTGCGGGCTGGCCGGCAACTGGGGCGTCGAGCGGGGTCACCACGACGTGTCGGTCGCGATCGCCGAGCACCAGCTGCTGCCCGCCGTCCGGGCGGCGGGGCCGGACGCCGTCGTGCTGGCCGACGGGTTCTCCTGCCGCACCCAGCTCGACCAGCTCGCCGGCCGGCGCGCGCTGCACCTCGCCGAGCTGCTGGCCGCCCGGCTCCCCTCCGCCGCCCGCTGAGCGGCGCGGCGCTCTGCCACGATGCGGCGGTGGAGCTCGAGGAGACCCTGCTGCCCGGCGTGGGCGTCCGCTACGAGATGCGCACGCGGGCCGGCCAGGTGCTGGCCATCGTCGTCCAGCGGGAGGGAGGCGCCGAGGCCGCGGTCTACGACCCGCGCGACCCGGACCGGGCGCTGGGCGTGGTCCGGCTCGACCCCGAGGAGGTCGACGCCGTGGCGGAGGTGCTCGGCGCGCCGCGGCTGACCCAGCGGTTCGCCGACCTGTCCCGCGAGGTGCCCGGCCTGGAGTCCGGCCGGTTCACCGTCTCGGCGCACTCCCGGTTCGCCGGCCGGCCGCTGGGCGACACCCGGGCGCGCACGCTGACCGGCTGCTCGATCGTGGCGCTCGTGCGCGACACCGACGTCGTCCCCTCGCCCGGCCCGGCCGACCTGCTGCACGCGGGCGACGTGCTGGTCGCGATCGGGTCGGAGCAGGGGCTGGAGCAGCTCGAGCGACGCCTGAACGAGCACCCGTAGGCGCGGCCCGGTGGAGCACGTCACCGCCCTCCTGCCCGAGCTCGGCCTGCTGTTCCTCGGCCTGTCGGTGCTCGGCCTCCTCGCGCGCCGGGTGGGCCTGTCCCCCGTCCCGTTCGTGCTGGTGGCCGCGCTGGCCCTCGGGGAGGGCGGCGTCGTCCCGCTGGCCACGTCCCAGCCGTTCCTCGAGGCCGCGGCCGAGATCGGTGTGGTCCTGCTGCTGCTCGCGCTGGGCCTGGAGTTCTCCGCCGAGGAGCTGTTCGTCTCGCTGCGCCACCACGGCCCCTCGGGCCTGGCCGACCTGCTGCTCAACGCCCCGCCGGGGTTCGTCGCCGGGCTGCTGCTCGGCCTGCCGTGGGAGGGTGCGCTGGCGCTGGCGGGGATCACCTGGATCTCCTCCTCGGGCATCGTCGCCCGGCTGCTGGGCGACCTGGGACGCCTGGCCAACCGGGAGACGCCGGCGGTGCTGTCGGTGCTGGTGCTCGAGGACCTCGCGATGGCGCTGTTCCTCCCGCTGCTGGTGGTCGCCCTGGCCGGCGGCGGGCCGGCCTCGGCGGCCGCGGGCGTCGCGCTCGCGGTGGGCGCGGTGGTGCTCGTGCTGCTCGCCGCCCAGCGGCACGGGCCCCGGCTGGTCCGGCTGATGGCCTCCCCCGACGACGAGCAGGTGATGCTGCGCCTGGTCGGGCTGACCCTGCTGGTGGCCGGGCTGACGCAGGCGCTCGGGGCCTCGGCGGCGGTCGGGGCCTTCCTCGTCGGCCTGGCGCTGCCCGCGTCGTTCGCCGACCGGGCGCGCGCCGTGCTGGGCCCGCTGCGCGACCTGTTCGCCGCCACGTTCTTCGTCGCCTTCGGCCTGGCGACCGACCCGGCCCTGGTGCTGCCGGTGCTGCCCGCGGTGCTGCTGCTCGCGCTGGTCACCACCGCCACCAAGGTGGGCACCGGGTGGTTCGCCGCCCGCCGGGACGGCGTCGGCGTGCCGGGGCGGCTGCGCGCGGGGACCGCGCTGGTGGCCCGCGGCGAATTCTCGATCGTCATCGCCGGCCTGGCGGTGACCGCGGGCGTCGGCGAGCTCGGCCCGCTGGCGACCGGCTACGTGCTCGTCCTCGCGGTCACCGGGCCGGTGCTGACCCGGTTCGCCGACCGGCCCGCGCTGCGCGCCCCGCTGCGCCGCTGATCACCGCGGGGGGCGCCGCAGCAACTCCACCACGGGCGCGGTGGACCCCGGCAGCAGCCGGGCGGCCGGCACCGGCGTCCGGACCTCCAGGTGCACGTCCTCGCCGATGCGGTAGGGCTGGGCCGAGACGACCGAACCCAGCGTGCGCCGCAGCCGCGACACCTCGGCGCGCACGGTGACGGTGCGGGCGGGGTCGCCGAACAGGTCGGCGGCGAGGTCGGCGGCCGACCGGCCGGCGCGGTGCTCGGCGAGGGCCAGCAGGATCTCCGCGTGCCGCAGGCTCAGCGGCGCCGACCAGGTCCCGCTCGCGCCGGTGACCCGCACCTCCGGGCGCGGCCCGGCGAGATCGAGGACGACGCCGGCCGGTCGGGCGTCGTCGGCCCCGCCGGCCGGCCGCAGCAGCCAGCCCCCGGGCAGCGGCTCGGCGGTGCACCGGCCCAGCACCGGCAGCTCGAGGGGCCCGGCCTGCAGGCCGTCGGGCAGCGCGACCCGGTCGGGGGCGGCCAGGCCGGACGCGGCCGCGGTGCACCCGTCGGGTCCGACCACCAGGGCGGGGCCGGCGAGCCGGGCCAGCAGCGGGGCGGCCAGGGCGCGCAGCCGCTCCACCTGCCGGGCGTGCGCGGCGGACAGCTCGAGTTCGGCCAGCCGGGCGACCGCGTCGACCAGCGCGATCGTGCTCGGGTGCACCGTCGACGCCGGGCCGGAGAGGTCGACCGCCCCCAGCAGGCGGCCGGTGACCGGGGCGTGCAGCGGCGCGGCGGCGCAGGTCCAGGGCTGGTGCCCCTCCGCGTAGTGCTCACCGGCGTGCACCTGCAGCGGAACGCCGACCACCAGGCTGGTGCCGATCGCGTTGGTGCCCACGGTGTCCTCGTCCCAGGCCGAGCCCTCGACGAAGCCCAGCCGGTCGGCCCGGCGGCGCACCTGCGGCCCCCCCTCGCGCCACAGCACCCGCGACTCGGCGTCGACCACGACGAGCACCTGGCCGGCGTCGCGCGCCACCGGCAGCAGCCGCTCGCGCAGCAGCGGCAGGAGGGGCGCCAGCCCGCTCTCGGCGCGCCGGCGCTCCAGCTCCGCGCCGTCCAGCGGCGGGACGTCGGGCGCCTCTGAGGGGTCCAGGCCCGTGCACCGCACCCGCCGCCAGGAGGCCCCGATGACCGGGCGGGGCGCGGCCGGGGGTGTGCCGCCGCCCAGCGCCGCGGCGCGGACGCGCTCGAGCAGGCGGGTGTGGGCCCGCGGGTCGGCGCCGGGCGGGAGGGCGCTCTGGACGGCGAAGGACATCGGCAGCTCCTCTGGCTGTGACCTGCGCCACGACCATAGGCGGTGCAACCCCCTGCAACGCTCCCCTCCACCGCTCGACCGGGAGTGTGCTGGGCGCCACACCGTCCCCCGCGACGACGCAGGAGGCCCTCCCCCGTGACGCAGACGATCCGACGACCCGGGACCACCGGATCCCCCGCCGAGCGCGCCGACGCCTGGTTCGCCGCGTTCGGCGACGCCCTCGCCGCGCGCGACGTCGACCGCGCCGCCGAGCTGTTCGCCACCACGAGCTTCTGGCGCGACCTGGTGTCCTTCACCTGGAACATCACCACGGTCGAGGGGCGCGAGGGCGTCCGCGACCTGCTCACCGAGACCCTCGACCGCACCGACCCGCGGTCGTTCACCGTCGAGGAGCCCCCCGACGAGGCCGACGGCGTGGTCACCGCCTGGTTCACCTTCGAGACCGCGGTCGGCCGGGGACGCGGGCTGGTCCGGCTGGTCGACGAGGACGGGACGACGAAGGCGTGGACCTTCCTCACCACCGTGTACGAGCTGAAGGGCCACGAGGAGCCGCGCGGTCCGCGGCGGCCGATGGGCGCCGAGCACGGCGTCAACAAGCAGCGGCTGACCTGGCTGGAGCGGCGGGAGAGGGAGCGGGCCGAGCTGGGCACCTCCGTCCAGCCCTACGTGCTCGTCGTCGGCGGCGGCCAGGGCGGCATCGCGCTGGGCGCGCGGCTGCGGCAGCTCGGTGTCCCGAGCATCGTCGTCGACAAGCACCCCCGGCCCGGCGACCAGTGGCGCGGCCGCTACAAGTCGCTGTGCCTGCACGACCCGGTCTGGTACGACCACCTGCCGTACCTGAAGTTCCCCGACACCTGGCCGGTGTTCTCGCCCAAGGACAAGATCGGCGACTGGCTCGAGTCCTACGTCGAGGCCATGGAGGTCCCGTACTGGTCGAGCACGGTGGCGACGAGGGCCTCCTACTCGCCCGAGAAGGGCGAGTGGACCGTCGAACTGGAGCGCGAGGGCGACGCGGTGACCCTGCGGCCGAAGCACCTGGTGCTGGCCACCGGCATGTCCGGCAAGCCCAACGTCCCCGACCTGCCCGGCAAGGACGTCTTCCGCGGCGACCAGCACCACTCCTCGGCCCACCCCGGGCCGGACGCCTACGCCGGCAAGCGCTGCGTCGTCATCGGCAGCAACAACTCCGCCTTCGACATCTGCGGCGCGCTGTGGGAGCACGACGCCGACGTCACCATGGTCCAGCGCAGCTCGACGCACATCGTCAAGAGCGCCACCCTCATGGACATCGGCCTCGGCGCCCTCTACAGCGAGGAGGCGGTCGCCAACGGCGTCACCACGGAGAAGGCCGACCTGGTGTTCGCGTCGATCCCGTACCGGATCATGCACGAGTTCCAGATCCCGCTGTACCAGCAGATGGCCGAGCGCGACGCCGACTTCTACAAGCGGCTGGAGAAGTCGGGGTTCCGGCACGACTGGGGCGACGACGGCTCCGGGCTGTTCATGAAGTACCTGCGCCGCGGCTCGGGCTACTACATCGACGTGGGCGCCGCCGACCTGGTCGCCAGCGGTGAGGTGAAGCTGGCGCAGGGCCAGGTCGACCACCTCACCGAGGACGCCGTCGTCCTCGCCGACGGCACCGAGCTGCCGGCCGACCTCGTCGTCTACGCCACCGGCTACGGGTCGATGAACGGCTGGGCCGCCGACCTCATCTCCCAGGAGGTCGCGGACTCCGTCGGCAAGGTCTGGGGCCACGGGTCGGGCACCACCAAGGACCCCGGCCCGTGGGAGGGCGAGCAGCGCAACATGTGGAAGCCGACCCAGCAGGAGGCGCTGTGGTTCCACGGCGGCAACCTGCACCAGTCGCGGCACTACTCGCTGTACCTGGCGCTGCAGCTCAAGGCCCGGCAGGTCGGCATCCCGACGCCGGTCTACGGCCTGGCGCCGGTGCACCACACCTGCTGACCGCTGACTCCCTCCCCCCGCCGATCATGGCGCCGGAACCAGCACTCCGGCTCCCGGAGTGGTCCCGGCGCCATGATCGCGGTCAGGCGGCGGACTCCCGGCGAGCGGCCGCCGCGGCGAGCAGGTGCGGGGTGAGCGCGTCGGCGATGTGCGCGTAGCCCGACGAGGACGGGTGGAACCGGTCGGCGGAGAACAGCGACACGTCGGCGGAGAAGGCGGCGGCCACGGCGGCGGAGACCTCGGCGACCACCGCGCCGGCGGCCCGGGCGGCGGCGGCCTGCTCACGCTGCAGCTGCTCGGAGGCGGTGCGCACCAGCGCGCGGTAGGCCGCGGGCACGAACGGCACCATCGACATGTCCGGGGCCGGGACGACGAGCACGTCGCTGCCGGCCGCGCGCAGCTCGCCCACCGCCGCGCCGAGCGCGGCGGCCGCCTGCGCGGCGGGCACCAGCCGGGCGAGGTCGTTGGCGCCGACCACCACGACGGCGAGGTCCGGGGCGAGGGGGACGGCGCGGCGGACCTGCGCGCCGAGGTCCCGCGAGACCGCGCCGGGCACGGCCACGACGTGCAGGTCGACGTCGTACCCGGCGCCCTCGAGCGTCCGCGCCAGCCGGGGACCGAGCGTGTCGTCGACGCGGGAGGCCCCGGAGCCGTGGGCCAGCGAGTCGCCGAGCAGGACGAGGCGCAGCGGGGTCACCGGCCTCCCCTACCCCCGGCTCGGTCCGGACACGCAGCAGGGCCCGGCCGGAACGCCCGGCCGGGCCCTGCTGCGGTGCTGCGAGCGGCTAGGCGCGCGGGCCGCCCGCGGCGTAGACGACCTGCCCGGAGACGAAGCCGGCGCCCTCGCTGACGAGGAAGGACACCAGGTGGGCGATGTCCTCCGGCTGGCCGACGCGCTGCACAGGGATCTCCTTGGCCGCCGCGGCGATGAAGTCCTCGAACGGGACGCCGATCCGCTCGGCGGTCGCCTTGGTCATCTCGGTCTGGATGAACCCGGGCGCGATCGCGTTGGCGGTGACGCCGAACTTGCCCAGCTCGATGGCGAGGGTCTTGGTGAAGCCCTGCAGACCGGCCTTGGCGGTGGAGTAGTTGGCCTGGCCGCGGTTGCCCAGCGCCGAGACGCTCGACAGGTTGACGATCCGGCCCCACTTGGCCTCGATCATGTGCTTCTGCACGGCGCGGCTCATGAGGAAGGCGCCCCGCAGGTGCACGTTCATGACGACGTCCCAGTCGACCTCGGTCATCTTGAACAGCAGGTTGTCGCGGGTGACGCCGGCGTTGTTCACCAGCACGGTCGGCGCGCCCAGCTCGGCGGCGACCCGCGCGACCGCGGCCTCGACCTGCTCGGCGTCGCTGACGTCGGCGCCCACGGCCAGCGCCCGGCCGCCGGCGGCCTCGATGGCCTGCACGGTGTCCTTGCCGGCGGACTCCTCCAGGTCGAGCACGCCCACCGCGAACCCGTCCTGTGCCAGCCGCAGGGCCGTGGCCGCGCCGATGCCGCGGGCTGCCCCCGTCACGATGGCCACGCGGGCCCCCGTGCTGCTCGTCTCGCTCATACCGATCCCCTTCGATGTCTGGCGCCGTCCGGCTGCCCGGGGACACGGTACGGCGACCGGTCCGCCGGGCTACCGACCGGTAGCCCCCGGCGGGTCGCGCCCGCGCCCCGGCTCAGGGCCAGATGCTGGCCACCACGATCGCGGCGACCGCGAGCTGCACGGCCCCCAGCACCATGCTGGCCGGGTGGAACGGCACCTCGGTGACGTGCTCGCCGAGCTTGCCGGGGGTGATGAGGTCCAGGACGAGGAAGGCGACGGCCTGCAGCAGGACCCCCAGCACCCCGAAGACCACGGTGTAGAGCAGCGCCTCGCCGAAGCCGCTGGTGGCGTTGGTCCAGATGGCGGCGAAGACGACCGCGCCCTGGCCGAGGTAGCCGGTCGCCAGCACCAGGCCGGCGTTGACCGAGCGCTCCTCGTGGATGTGCCGGCCGAGCCGGCCCGGGGTGAGCAGGTCGAGGACGACGAAACCGAGGGTCAGCAGTGCGATGCCGAGCCCGGTGTAGGCGACGGCGTAACCGATGCTGGCCAGCACGGGGGACCTCCGACGGTCGAGGGGACGGGCGGACAAGTCCTACCGCACCGGGAGCCCGGTCCCGTCCTCGGCGTGCCGGACGGACCGGCAGGTCAGCCGGCCCGGACGACGTCGACCCGGTCGAAGCCCTCCGCGACGGTCGGCGGGACCAACCGCGCGGACGTGCCGTACAGGCCCACCAGGGGGACCCGGGCCCGGCCCTCGCGGGTGTCGTTGCGGGCCACGCAGGTCGGCACCGGGGTGTCCAGCCAGACCGCGCGGACGGGGACGCCGGCCGCTCGGGCCGCGGCCACCAGGGGCGCGCGGTCCTCCGGGGCCGGATTGGTGTTGTCGACGACGACGCTGCGCCCGGCGGCGAGCAGCTCGGCGACCACCCGCCGCTGACGGGCCTCCCGGCGGCGGGCGCGGGGCCAGTGGTCCTTGCTCACCACGACGTGGGTGGCGGCCAGGTGCTCCCCGACCCAGGTGGACTTGCCGCTGCCCTGGAGCCCCACCATGACGACCAGCTCCTGGGCAGGGTCCGCCCTCAGGCGGGGTCCTCCCTCACGCGGACTGCCGCAGGGGGGTCACCTCGGCGTCGTCGTCCGCTGCGCGGCGCGGAGCCGGGTGCTCCACCAGCGCCAGCACCCGCCCGGCCATGAACCGCGCGGTGCGGACGGGGGTGCCGCCGCGGGTGGTCTCGGTGACCTCCACCAGCCCCCGGCCGTGGGTCACGTCCACCCGCCGTCCGGCGCGGGTGGCCTCGATGTCGTAGGTGCGGGTCGTGCCGCCGGCGTCGATCACGACCTCTACGCGGTCGCCCTTCATGTGTTCCTCCGAAGACGTTCCGCCGGGCGGCGTGCCCGACACGGTGACAACGTCCTCCAGGGGTCTGACATTCCGCGCTGACCTGCGGGTTCAGCCTCCCGACCGGCCCTGCGCGCCGGCCGGTTCCTCGGTCTCCGGCGCCGGCGGGTCCGCGGTGGCCGGGGCCGCGCCGGGGTTCCGCCGTCCAGGCAGGTGCGGGTGCAGGGCGCGGACCGAGGCCAGCGCCGCACGCCGGGCGTTGGCCCGCTGCCGGGCGCGACTGGTCCGCGGCGCCCGCGGCTCCTCCCGCAGCAGCGCGTCCAGCCAGTGCCCGCGCGGGTCGACGTCCACCAGCATGGCCTTGACCAGCAAGGTCAGCGGGATCGCCAGCAGCGCGCCCAGCGCGCCGAGCACCCAGCCCCAGAACAGCAGGGCGACGAAGGTGACCGTCATCGACAGCCCGACCGAGTCGCCGACGAAGCGCGGCTGGATCAGCGTCTGGACGACGAAGTTGAGCAGCGCGTAGATCGCGACGACGACCCAGAACTCCGTCCAGCCGCCGGACAGCAGGCCGAGGATGGCCGGCGGCACCAGCCCGAGGACGAAGCCGATGTTGGGCACGTAGTTGGTGATGAACGACAGCAGGCCCCAGATCACCGGCAGCGGGATGCCGATGATGGCCAGCGCGATCGCGTCGCCGATCGCGACGATGGCGCCGAACACCGTGCTGACCCACAGGTAGCTGCGGGTGCCGCGGGCGAAGAGGCCCAGCGCGATCGGCAGGTGGGGACGCTCGGCGGCGACCAGTGCCAGCCGCCGGCCGAACCCACCGGACTCGATGGCGAGGAACACGAGCGCGGCCAGCAGCAGGACCAGGGTGGAGGCGGCATCGGTGGCCCGGGCCAGCACGCCGGTGGCCACCCCGACCAGTTGGCTGTAGTCGAACCGGGCGATGAGGTCGGAGAGCTGGCCGGAGACGATCCCCCGGTCGTTGAGGTCGGCGACTACGGAGGCGAGCAGCGCCTCGGCGGAGTCGGCGTAGTCGGGCAGCAGCGCGGCGAACTGGGCTATCGAGACGATCAGCAGCGCGACGAAGGCGAGCAGGATCGTCCAGACCAGCACCAGCAGCACCGTGGCGCTGGCCCAGCGCGGCCAGCCGTGCCGCTGCAGGAAGCGCTGCACCGGCATGAGCGCGATGACGACGACCAGCGCCAGCAGCACCGGGCCGACCAGCCACGCGATCGACCGGACGCCGGCGATGGCGACGGTCGCCGCGGCGGCGCCGCCCACCAGCACCAGCCACCGCGGCAGACCCCCGGGGGAGGGGTCGGGGAGCTCGTCGGGCCCCTGGTGCGCCGCGCCGTGGCCCACGTCGGCCGCCCGGGCCACGGCCACCGTGGCGTCCTCGGCCTCGGCGGCCTGCACGTCGGCGGCCTGCACCTCCGCGGCCTGCACCTCGGCGGCCCCGGCGGGGGTCAGGGCGCTGGCTCCCGCAGCCGCCGGGATCCCCGTCCCGCTGCCGGGCAGCCGCTGCTGCGCGACCATCCTGCTCGTCCCGCCCGCTCAGCCGGTGCGGGCGGGCGCCGACCCGCCGGACGTCTCGACGTCGACCATGTGCCCTCCGCCTTCCCCCACGCGGCGCCGCGTACCCGCACCCCAGCCTGGCATGCCCGGCCGTCGGGGGTTCAGGAACGCGCGCCGTCCAGCAGCGCGGCCATCGCCGGCAGGTCGAAGAAGGCAGCCGTCTCGCGGGCGGTCGGGCCACCGGCGTCGGGGTCGGCGCCGGCGGCCAGCAGCCGCCGCACGGTGTCCCCCGACTGCTTGAACACCGCGGCGGCCAGGGCGGTCTGGCCGCGGTCGTTGACCCGCGCGGGGTCGGCTCCCCGCTCCAGCAGCGCCGCCACCGTCTCCGGGTGGCCGTGGTAGGCCGCGAGGATGAGCAGGGTGTCGCCCTTGTCGTTGGTCAGGTCGGCCGGGACGCCGGCGTCCAGGTAGGCCACCAGCTCCTCGGTGGCGCCGAACCGCGCCAGGTCGAAGACCCGGGCCGCCAGCTCGATGACCTCGGGGTCGATCCCGCCGCTGTGCTCGCTCACCCGGCCCAGCCTAGGAGGTGCCGGCCCCCGGCCCCGGACCGTGCCGTCACGCGGCCGCCACCCGGTCGGTGAGGGCGAGCACCCGCCGCCAGACGTCGGCGCAGGCGTTGGCCCAGTCGCCGTACGCGCGGTCGAAGAACGAGTGCGGGGCGCCGTCGTAGACCGCGGTCTCCACCTCGGCCCCGCCGGCGCGGAGCTTCTCGGCGAGCGCGAGCTGGTCCTCGACCGGGGTGGCCTGGTCCGCCCCGGCGATCACCATCAGCGTCGGGCGGGTGGCCGCGGCGTCGCCGACCATCGCCGGCCGGCCGTAGAAGCCGATGCACGCGGCCAGGTCCAGGTCCCCGCCGGCCAGGCGCCACGAGTGGCTGCCGCCGAAGCAGAACCCAACGGTCACCACCGGCAGGTCCGGCCGGGTGCGCTCGCGCAGGTAGGCGATCGCGGCGGCGACGTCGGCGTCCACCCCCGCCGGTGTGGTCTGCGGGATGTGCGTCTGCCAGTCGAAGTCCTGCTCCCGCGTGCCGGTCGGCGGCAGCTCCGCCGTCCGGCCGAAGTAGTCGATCGCCACGGCGGGCAGGCCGGCCTCGGCGAACCGCTCGGCCAGGGCCACGTAGTACGGGTGCAGACCGCGGATGTCGGGCAGGAGCACGACCCCCACCCGGCCGGGCTCGGCGGGCGCGGCGTGGGCCGCGGCGAACTCGGTGCCGTCAGCGGCGGTGAGCGTCAGCGTGCCGCGCTCGGCGACGTCGCCGCTCCTCGGCGGCGCGGGCGGGCGGCTGTCGGTGTCGTGGCACATGCACCGTTCCTACCTGCGCCGACGGGCCGGCGCCCGCTCAGGTGTCGGCGGCCTCGTCGGCGGCGCCCGCCTGTCCCCCGAACACGTGGGCGGCGACCTCGCGGCGGACGGGGGCCAGCCACTGGTGCTGCTTGTCGGCCTGCTCGATCAGCCGGTGGAACAGCTGCGCGTCGACCCGCTCGTCGGTCTCGCCCAGTGCACGGAGGGTCTCGAACCCGGCCCGCTTGGCCAGCACCGCGGTGGAGATGAACTCGAACTCGACCAGGTCCGACAGCGGCGACCGGGAGAGCAGGTGCCCGTTGAGCTTGAGCCGGGAGAGCTTCTCCCCCACCCAGGTGGCCACCTGCTTGTACTGGCGCACCGGCAGGCCGAGGGCCTGCATGGTGCCGCGCAGCGCCGCCCGCTCCTCGTGCAGCTCGCCGAGCAGCTCGGCCAACCGCGACTCGTACGGGCCGCCCCGGTGCCGGCCGAGCATGCGGCTGACCAGCTCGATGCCGCCGGTGGCGGCGGCGAGGTGGTCGTTGGTGTAGACGGCGAGCAGCTCGACGTTGCGGAGCCCGGCGGGCGCGGACGGCTCGGACACGGTTCTCCCAGGGGCTCGGGACGGCGGGGGCACCTCATTCTCCCCGCCCGGTGATCACCGCGCGCGACGACGGCTCAGCCGGCCGCCCGGGCGAGCAGCCGGGCGGCGGTGGGGCGCAGCTCCCGTTCGAGCTCCCACAGCCCGGCGGCCAGCCGCTGGCCGACGGCCTGGCGGGAGATGCCCAGGGCCGCGGCGGCCTGGGCCTGGGTGCGCCCCGCGCCCACCAGTTCGATCGCCTGCCACGCCTGCGCACTGCGCCGCTGCACGAGGACCGCGAGCGCGGTGAGCACCGCCTGCGCGTCGCCGGCGTCGGGCGGCACCGCGCCGCGCACGGCCAGCCGGACGCCGCGCTGCCCCGCGGCGTCCACCGCCCGGCGGGCGGCCAGTACGGCGGGCGCGCCGGTCCGGAGGCCGTCGGGCAGCGGCCCGGCGCCCACGCCGACGTCCCACCCGCCCTCCCGGACCAGGCCGAGGACCAGGTCGACGACGGCGGCGGGGTCGGCCAGGACGCCGGACAGCTCGCGGTCCGCCGTCCGCTCGAAGGGCTGCAGCACCGGGACGGCCTCGGCCAGCCGGGCGAGGACGGCGGCCACCCGGTCCCCGCCGTCCCGCTGGGCGAAGGCCAGGACGAACGGCATCCGTCAAGCCTGGCAGCTTGACGGCGTGGGCTCACATCCGGGCGACGACCTCGGGCGGGAAGCCGCCGGTCGCGACCGGTCCCCACCGCTCGACGGTGATCCGCAGCAGCGACTTGCCCTGCCGGGTCATCGCGGCGCGGTACTCGTCCCAGTCGGGGTGCTCGCCGCTGATCGCCCGGAAGTAGTCGACGAGCGGCTCGAGGGCCTCGGGCAGGTCGAGCACCTCGGCCCGGCCATCCACCTGCACCCACGGCCCGTCGAAGTCGTCGGAGAGCACGCACAGCGAGACGGCCGGGTCACGGCGGGCGTTGGCGACCTTCGCCCGCTGCGGGTAGGTGGAGACGACGATGCGGCCCTCGCCGTCCAGGCCGCAGGTGACCGGTGAGAGCTGCACTCCCCCACCGCTGCGGCGGGTGACCAGCACGGCCTTGTGACGGGGACGCAGGAACTCCTCGAGCGCCGCCCGGTCGACCCGGTCGGCTGTCGCGGTCTTCGGCATGCGCCGACGCTACGACGCCTCCCACGTGATCGTTTCCGCGCGTCCCGGAACGGACATCCACGGGTGGTGATCTCGCGCATGCGACTCCGAGGGTCCGACCGCTCCGCCGGGTCGGAGGCGCCGGCCTCCGTCGACGAGCGCGAGCACGTCGCCCACCCCGACGCCGCGGCCGTCACCGGCGCCCCGGCGCCCTCCGACCAGCGCGGCCCCCGGCTGCGGCGGGCGACCCGGTCGCTGGCGATCGCCTCGGCCCAGCTGCTGCTCATCACCGGCGCGGTCGTCGTCCTCGGGTGGGTGCTGGGCCGGCTGTGGGTGATCCTGCTGCCGATCGTGCTGGGGCTGCTGTTCGCCACGGTGCTGTGGCCGCCGACGCGGTTCCTGCGCAAGCACCGCTGGCCGCCGGCCCTGGCTGCCGCGGTGTCGCTGCTCGGGTTCCTCGCGGTCATCGGCGGGCTCGTCGCGGTGATCGCGCCCCAGGTCGCCGACCAGGTGGGCGAGCTGGCCGACCAGACCGCCGTCGGGCTGCAGCAGGTGCAGACCTGGCTGCAGGGCCCGCCGTTCAGGATCGGCGAGGACCAGATCGGTCAGGCCGTTGACAACGCGATCAACTCGCTGCAGGACAACGCGCAGAACATCGCCGGGTACGCGCTCACCGGCGCCTCGGCGGTGGGGAACGGGCTGATCAACCTCGTGCTGGCCCTGGTGCTGGCGTTCTTCTTCGTCAAGGACGGCCCGCGCTGGGTGCCCTGGCTGGCCGCGCAGACCGGGCCGAAGGCCGCGCCGCACGTGGCGGCGCTGTCGCAGAAGACCTGGAGCACGCTGTCGGAGTTCATCAAGCAGCAGGCCCTCGTCGGGTTCGTCGACGCGTTCTTCATCGGCCTGGGGCTGTGGATCCTCGACGTCCCGCTGGTGCTGCCGCTGGCCGTGCTCACGTTCTTCGGCGCGTTCATCCCGATCATCGGTGCGTTCGTCGCCGGGGCGTTCGCCGTGCTGATCGCCCTGGTCGACGAGGGCTTCACCGTGGCGCTGATCGTGTTCGGGATCGTGCTGCTGGTGCAGCAGATCGAGGGCAACGTGCTGCAGCCGATCATCCAGGGCCGCGGGTTCAACCTGCACGCGGCGGTGGTGATCCTCGCGGTGACCGCGGGCGGCAGCCTGGCCGGGATCACCGGCGCGTTCCTCGGCGTCCCGGTGGCCGCGCTGATCGCCGTCGTCTACCGGTACGTCCGCGACGAGCTCGACGGGCGCTCCCCCGACGTGACCGACGACGGGACGCGGCCCGAGATCCGCGGCGACGAGACCGGCGCGACGGTGACCCGCGAGCAGGTGGCGGCGCCGGCTCCGGACGGGACCCGCCGACCGTCGCAGCAGGACCTCGGGGACGCCGACGGGTGAACCGGGAATGCCCGCCGCCCGCGGCGAGCTGACCACCGACAGGACCCGAACCCGAGGAGGCACCCCCCGTGGCGCACCGACCGGAGGAGCTCGTCGAGCTGCTCGCCGAGGCCGAGCCGTTCCTCGCGCGGGAGGCGGAGGTGAGCGGGGCGGCGCAGCGCCGCGGCCTGGTGCTCGTGCACGAGCTCGCCGGTGAGTTCGACGCGGCGCACGCCGGCGCCCTGGCCGGCTCGCACCTGCTGGCGAGCCTGCCGCACCAGCTCATCGCGCGGTTCGACGTCGACGCCCTGGTCGACTACCGCGCCCACCGCCCCCGCATGACCTTCAACGGCGACCGGTACGAGTCGTTCACGCCGCCGGAGATCGTGCTCTACGCGGTGGAGGACGACGCGGGTGAGCCGTTCCTCCTGCTGCACGGCGCCGAGCCCGACTTCGCCTGGGAGCGGTTCGTGGCGGCGGTCGGCTGGCTGGCCGAGCGGCTGGGCGTGACGTCGGTGGTGGCGCTGCAGGCGATCCCGATGCCGGTGCCGCACACCCGCCCGGTGACGGTGACCGCGCACGCCACGCGGCGGCAGCTCATCGAGTCCTACCCCGTCTACTGGGGCGAGCTGCGCATCCCCGGCAGCGTCGCGGCGCTGCTGGAGCTGCGGATGGGCGAGGCCGGCGTCGACGCGTTCGGGGTGGCCGCGCACGTGCCGCACTACCTGGCGCAGGCGACCTTCCCGGCCGCCTCGCTGACCCTCCTGGAGCACCTGTCCCGGCTCACCGGGCTGCACCTGCCCACCGAGACTCTGCGCGAGGCCGCCGAGGCCCACCGCACCGAGGTCGACGAGCAGATCGCCCGTTCCCCGGAGAACACCGCCGTCGTGGCGACGCTGGAGCAGCAGTACGACCAGTTCGCCGCCGCCCGTGAGGGGTCGGACCTGCTCAGCGACGTCGGCGAGGTGCCCACCGGCGAGGAGATCGGCGCGGAGTTCGAGCGGTTCCTCGCCGAGCAGGAGCGCCGCCGCGGCGACTGAGGTCGCCCCGAGTGAGGCCGCGCGGAACGCGAGCCGCCCTGCGAGGTGCCGCGACGAGTGGGGGCCGGAGGCTCCCCGAGAAGTGGCAGCAGCGGCTCAGCTCACCGGGGGGACGGCACCTGGCCGCGGTGCGGTCCGGAGGATCGCAGTGTCATCGCGACCGGACGACGCTGATGCCCAGCGCGCCGAGGACCCCGACGACGGCGAACACGTAGAAGCCCCACGGGAAGGCCACCCCGGCGGTGACCAGCGCCCCGGTGATCACCGGCCCGACGATCGCCCCGATCCGCCCGGCGCCGGCCGACCAGCCCAGCGCGGTCGCGCGCACCTGCGGCGGGTGGTTGGCGCTGACGAAGGCGTAGACCAGCACCTGGGCGCTGAACACGAAGCAGCCGGTGAGGAAGCACATCAGGTACAGCCCGGCCGTCGGCAGCTGGATCGACAGCAGGGCGAGGAACAGCGCGCCGGAGGCGAACCACACGATGCCGGCCGTGCGGATGCCGATGCGGTCGGCGACCGCCCCGGCGACCAGCAGGCCGACGATCGCGCCGACGTTGAGCACCAGCAGGAACGCCAGCGAGTCGCCGAGGTCGTAGCCGGCCTCGCGCATGATCGTCGGCAGCCAGTTGTTCAGGCCGTAGACGAGCAGCAGGCCCATGAACGAGGTGACGCCGATGGCGAGGGTGTTGCGCAGGTAGTCGCGGGTGAACAGGGTCCGCACCGTGGCGGCGGCCCCGGTGCTGTTGCTCTCCCCCGCGTGCGCGTCCGCGGGAGCGGCCGGGCGCAAGAGCTCCAGGTCGTACCGCCGGGCCACCTCCTCGGCCTCGGCGCGGCGGCCGTGGGCCAGCAGGTAGGCGGCCGACTCGGGGAGGTGCCGCAGCATCAGCGGCACCAGCACCAGCGCCGGCAGCGCGCCGATGACGAACATCCAGCGCCAGCCGATCGAGTCGACGACGACGATCGCCAGCGCCGCGGTGGCGACCGCGCCGACGTGGTAGCCGGTCATCATCGTGGTCGTCGCGCGGCCGCTGCGCCCGGCGCGGGTGAACTCGTTGACCATGGCGATCGCCGTCGGCAGGCAGCCGCCCAGGCCCAGGCCGGCGAGGAACCGCAGCAGGCCGAAGACGGCGGCGTTGGGCGCGAACGCGCACAGCAGGGTGAGCAGGGAGAACGCCGCGACGGCGCCGATCAGGGCCCGGCGGCGGCCCACCAGGTCGGTCAGCGTCCCGATGGTCAGCGCGCCGATCATCATGCCGATGAGGCCGATGGTGATGACCGCGGTCGCGCCGGTGCCGCTGAGGGCCCACTCCTCCGGCGTCCGCAGGGCGGGGACGACGGTGCCGACCACGACGAGGTCGAAGCCGTCGAGGAGGACGGCGGTCCAGCACAGCGGGGCGACCCAACCGGTGGCGCGGGCGACCCCGCTCGTCCGGTTCGAGGTGCTCGCGGGCGTCGTGCTCATCAGGCCCTCCGGTGCCGTGGGTGCAGATCCGGACGGACGGTAGGTGAGCGCGGGTAGTGCACCCCAATCCGATCTTCCGTCGAGTGGAAGCCGGGTGACGGCGCCCACGCGTGCGCCAACGACAGCGGGCCGCGACCGGATCCCCGGTCGCGGCCCGTCGGCCGTGCTGCCCCCCGTGCAGGGTCCCGCCGCGAGCCTGCGAGCGGCGGGGGGCACGGGGGTCCTTGTTCAGCCGACGATGCCGTCGGTCGGCTTCCGCGCCGCGGTCCGCTCCTCGGTCGCTGGCGCTCCCTGCGATGCTCCCGCGGCTGTCAGCCGACGACCACGCGCTCGTTCGGCACGCAGTGCGTCATGACGTGCCCGCTGACGTCGCGCGGACCGTTCTTGCCGAGGTTGGCGGCGCGCTGCTGCTCCTCCTCGGTGAGGGTCTGCGTCTGCAGCGGCGGCAGCCCGCGGACGTCGTCCGCGGTGATGCCCAGGCCGTCGCCGACCCGCTGGCCGAGCTCGTCCTCGCACATGAAGAAGTGCCAGACCATCCGCTCCTGGATCGCGCGGTTGCACTGCTGCAGCGCGGCCACCAGGTTGGCGACGAGCTCGTCCTTCTCCCACTGCTCCGACAGCAGGTAGCGCTCCCCGGCCTGCGTGTAGTCGTCGGTCCGCGGGATCCGCTTGCGGGTGAGCCGGCCGGTGATGACCGGGCCCTGCTCGTCGTGGCTCGGGTACTCGGCCTCACGCAGCCCGCCGAGGATCGACGGCTCGTAGTTCACGTGCGGGTTGGCGCCCTCGGCCCGGTCGACGCCGTAGGCCATCTGGCCGTCGCGCTGGTTCGTGGCGACCCGCGCCCTCGGCTGGTTCACCAGCAGCTGCAGGTAGTTCGGGCCCACCCGGTAGCGCTGGGTGTCCGAGTAGGAGAACGTCCGGCCGACCAGCATCTTGTCGTCGGAGAAGTCCAGGCCGTCGACCAGCACACCGGTGCCGAACGCGATCTGCTCGTTCTCGGTGAAGTTGTCCTGCGGCATCCGGTTCAGGGTCATCGTCCCGACCTTGCGGAGCGGGAAGACCTCCTCCGGCCAGACCTTGGTGTCGTCGAGCGGGTCGAAGTCCAGCTCCGGGTGCTCGTCGTCGCTCATGATCTGGACGTGCAGGTCCCACGACGGGAAGTCGCCGGCGGCGATGGCGTCGTGCAGGTCCTTGGTGTGGGCGCCGAGGGTCTGGGCCTGCACCGCGGAGGCGTCGGCGGCGGTCCAGGACTTCACGCCCTGCTTCGGCAGCCAGTGGTACTTGACCAGGACGGTCTCACCCTGGGCGTTGACCCACTTGTAGGTGTTCACGCCGAAGCCCTGCATGAAGCGGTAGCTGGCCGGCGTGCCGCGGGGGCTGAAGACCAGCGTGACCATGTGCATGGCCTCGGGGGTCTGGCTGAAGAAGTCGAACGCGCGCTCGGCGACGTTGGCCTCGAAGGTGACCGGGTCCGGCTTCTGCGAGTGGATGAAGTCGGGGAACTTGATGGCGTCGCGGATGAAGAAGACGCCCAGGTTGTTCCCGACGAGGTCCCAGTTGCCGTCCTCGGTGTAGAACTTCACCGCGAAGCCGCGCGGGTCGCGCGCGGACTCCGAGGAGTCGCGGCCACCGGCCACGGTCGAGAAGCGCAGCGCCACGTCGGTGCGCTTGCCCTCCTCCTGGAACAGCTTGGCGCGGGTGTAGTTCGCGATCGGCTCGTCGCCGACGGTGCCGTCGGCCTCGAACCAGCCGAACGCGGTGACGCCGCGGGCGTGCACGACGCGCTCCGGGATCCGCTCCCGGTCGAAGTGGCTGATCTTCTCGAGGAACTGGTAGTTCTCCAGGGTCGCCGGGCCGCGAGCGCCCACCGTCCGCTGGTTCTGGTTGTCGAAGACCGGGTGGCCCTGACGGTTGGTCAGGACCGGACGGTCCGCCTCGCTCGGGGCCGGGCCCTGCGATGCGACGTCGGTCATGCTCCTACTCCTCCTCGATCGTCCTGCTCGGGGACCTGCGCGCCGCCGCCCGGGGTCCGCGTCCGGCACTGCCGGCACAGACCCCAGAAGACGACCTCCGCCTCGTCGACGACGAAGCCCGCCGCGTCCGAGGGCGTCAGGCACGGAGCCGCACCCACGACGCAGTCGACGTCCGCGACCGCGCCGCAGGAGCGGCAGACCAGGTGGTGGTGGTTGTCGCCGACCCGCAGCTCGTAGCGCGCGGGTGCACCCGCGGGCTCGATGCGGCGGGCCAGCCCGCCGGCCACGAGCGCCCGGAGCACCCCGTACGCCGCTTGGGGCGACAGCGAGGGGTGCAGGTCGCGGGCGGCGGTGACCACGGTGTCGGCGTCGGCGTGCGGGCGTTCGGCCAGCACGCTGAGCACCGACAGCCGGGGCCGGGTGACCCGCAGCCCCGCCGCCCGGAGACGGTCCGCCCAGGTCGTGTCCACCGGGACCATCCAACCCGCTTTTCTTGAGTCAGTCAAGAAAAGGGAGCTCCGACGGGGCGGATGACCCGGAGGTGTCGGGACACCTACCCCCGGGTTCGCCGGGGCACACCCACCCCGGTCCGACCGCAGGTCAGCGAGGCCTCAGGCAGTGCCCACGGGGCGGCCCCGTCCAGAGGCTGGCCGCGAGCCTGCGAGCGGTGCGCAGGACGGGGTCCCCCATGGCACCTGGCCCCGTCCAGAGGCTCGCCGCGAGCCTGCGAGCGGTGCGCAGGACGGGGTCCCCCATGGCACCTGGCCCCGTCCAGAGGCTCGCCGCGAGCCTGCGAGCGGTGCGGAGGACGGGGTCCCCCATGGCACCTGGCCCCGTCCAGAGGCTCGCCGCGAGCCTGCGAGCGGTGAGGAGGACGGGGTCCTTCCTCACGCGAAGACGATGGTCTTGGCGCCGTCCACGATGACCCGGTCCTCGACGTGCCAGGTCACGGCCTGGGCGAGCACCTGGCGCTCGACGTACCGGCCGATCCGCCGCATGTCCTCCACCGTGGCGCGGTGGTCGATGCGGGCGACCTCCTGCTCGATGATCGGCCCCGCGTCGAGCTCCGGCGTCACGTAGTGCGCGGTGGCGCCGATCAGCTTGACCCCGCGGTCGTGCGCCGCCTGGTACGGGTTGGCCCCGACGAAGGCCGGCAGGAAGCTGTGGTGGATGTTGATCAGCCGCTCCGGGAACCGGGCGCAGAAGTCCGCCGACACGATCTGCATGTACCGGGCGAGGACGACGAGGTCGACGTCCCCGATGAGCTCGAGGGCCCGCGCCTCGGCCTCCACCTTGGTGTCGGCGGTGACCGGCACGTGGTGGAAGGGCACGCCGTGGGCCCGTGCCACCGGCTCGAGGTCGGGGTGGTTGGAGACGACGGCGGCGATCTCCGCGCGCAGGTCGCCCGAACCCACCCGGTAGAGCAGCTCCTGCAGCACGTGGTCGGTCTTGCTGACGAACACGGCCAGCTTCGGCCGGTACGCCGCCTCGGTCAGCCGCCAGGTGAACTGCCACTCGCGGCCCAGCAGGTCCAGCGCGCCCTCGAGCTGGTGGCGGCGGTGCGCGAGGTCGGCGAGGAAGAACTCCAGCCGCAGCGTGAACGTGCCGCCCACCGGGTCGGAGGAGTGCTGCTGCGACTCGGTGATGTTCGCGCCGGCGTCGGCCAGCAGCCGGGACAGCACCGCGACGATCCCGGGCCGGTCGGGGCAGCGGACGACCAGGCGCCCGACGTCGGTCAGCCGGTCGTCGCGGGGACCGAGGGAGGGCAGTTCGACAACGGACACGGGAACCGAGGATGCCAGGCGCGGGCGCCGTTCCCGAGCGTCCCACCCCCAAGGAGCGAGACGGCGGACGGCCGCGGGCTACGCCGCCGGCAGGACGGCGCGCTGCGCCCCGGCGATGTCGAACAGGTCGCCGTACTCCTCGACCCGGGCCAGCACGTCCTCGGTGCGGAACCGCAGCTCCCCGGGGTCGGCGCCGTCGAGCACCGCCTCCACCTCGTCCCAGCCGATCGGCGTGGAGACGGTGGCGTCCGGGCGCGCCCGCAGCGAGTACGGCGCCACGGTCGTCTTGGCCGGGTTGTTCTGGCTCCAGTCGATGAGCACCTTGCCGGGCCGGAGCACCTTCTCCATCCGCCAGACCACCTGGTCGGGCGTCTCCGCCGACAGCTCCTGGGCCAGCTTCCGGGCGTACCGGCTGGGGTGCTCGCGGTCGGTCACCCGGATCGGCGCGTAGACCTGCATCCCCTTCGACCCCGAGGTCTTCACGACCGGGTCCAGGCCGTCGTCGACCAGCCGTTCGCGCAGCCGCTCGGCGACCTCGCAGCACTCCAGGATGCCGGCGTCCGGGCCGGGGTCGAGGTCGAGGACGAGCAGGTCGGGCAGGGCCGGCTGCCGCCGGCTGCCCACCTGCCACTGCGGGACGTGCAGCTCGATGGCGGCGAGGTTGGCCGCCCAGGCGAGGTCGGCGACGGTCTCCAGGATGACCATGTCGAGGGTCTCCCGGCCGCGGGAGCTGCCCGGGCTGGGGACGGTCACCCGGCGAACCCAGTCGGGCGCGTGCCGGGCGCTGTTCTTCTCGAAGAACGCCTGCCCCTCGACGCCGTCGGGCCAGCGGGTGAAGGTGACCGGCCGGCCGGACAGGTGCGGCAGCAGCGCCGGGGCGATCCGGACGTAGTAGTCGATCACCTGCGCCTTGGTGAAGGAGACCTCCGGGAAGAGCACCTTCTCCAGGTTGGAGACGTGCAGCTGCCGCCCCTCCACGCGCACCAGCTGGCGACTCACGGGCACACCTGTACCCGGCGGCGGCTCACCACTCCTCGACCACGTCCTCCGGGGCGAGGTCGTCGCGCAGCCCGCGCCAGGACGGGTGCCGCATCCGGCCGTCCGCCGTCCAGACGGCGAAGGCCACCTCGCCGACCAGGTCGGGCTCCACCCAGTGCGCGCCGCGGGTCACCTCCCGCGGGAGGTCGTCCGCGAAGGGGCTGCTCGCCCGTGGCGTGAACAGCTCCTCCAGGTCGCGCAGGGCCTGGGCGGTGAACCCGGTGCCGACGTGGCCGGCGTACACGAACCGCCCCTCGTCGTCGTGCAGGCCCACCAGCAGCGAGCCCACTCCCCCGGCCCGCCGGCCCTGCCCGGGCCGCCAGCCGCCCACGACGACCGCCTGGGTGCGGACGTTCTTCACCTTGCGCCAGTCCGGGCCGCGCAGGCCGGGCCGGTAGGGCGAGTCCAGCCGCTTGGCGACGACGCCCTCCAGGCCGTTGTCCCGGCTGGCCGCGAGCACTGCCGCCCCGCCACCGCGGAACCACGGCGTGCTCACCCAGCGCTGCCCGCCGATGCCGAGGGCGTCGAGGCGCTCCCGGCGCTGCGCGTAGGGCAGGTCCGCCAGGGGCTCGCCGTCCCAGGCCAGCACGTCGAAGACCAGGTAGGTGACCGGCGCGGCCGCGGCCAGCCGGTGCACCTCGGGCCCGGTGCGGTGCATCCGGCCCTGCAGCGCGCCGAAGTCCGGCCGGCCCTGGTCGTCGAGCGCGACGACCTCGCCGTCCAGCACGGCGTCGTGCCCGAGGAGCTGGGCGGGCAGCCGGGCCAGCTCGGGATAGCGGACGGTGATCTCGGTGCCGCTGCGGGCCCACAGGGCGAGGGCGCCGTCGCGCACCACGGCGACGGCGCGGACGCCGTCCCACTTGAACTCGTAGCCCCACCGGTCGTCCTGCTCGGCCGGCGGGAGCTCGCCGAGGGTGGCCAGCATCGGCGACGGGGCCTCGACCGGGGGCTCCGGCGGGGCGGGGTCGAGTTTGCGCACGTTCCAGGTGCCGTCGGCCAGCCGGAACAGCACGTACCGGCCGCGCAGCCGCTCGCCGTCGAAGGCGACGGTGACGTGGTCGTCGGCCCACTTCTCGGTGGCGTACCGGCCGGCGTCCCAGATGCGCACCTGGCCGCCGCCGTACTCGCCGGCGGCGATGGCCCCCTCGAAGGTCGCGTACTCCAGCGGGTGGTCCTCGGTCGGCACGGCCAGCCGGCTGGGCCCGGTCGTGGTGGGCGGCCCCTTGGGCACCGCCCAGCTCTTGAGGACGCCGTCCCGCTCGAGGCGCAGGTCCCAGTGCACCCGCTCGCCGGTTCCGCGGGGCGTGTGGTGCTCCTGGACGACGAAGGTGTCGCCGCTGCCGGCGGGCAGCGGCCGGCCCGCCGGCGGGACGGGCTCGGCGGTGCGGGCCGGGTCGCGCTTGGCGCGGTACTCGGCGAGCGGGTCCTCGCGCGGGCGCGCCGGCACGTCAGGCGGTGCGGCGGGCGCGCTTGGCCGGCTGCTCGTCCGCCGTGGCCTTCTTCGCGGCGGTGGCCTTCTTCGCCGCCGTGGTCTTCTTCGCGGCCGTGGCCTTCTTCGCGGCCGTCGCCTTGCGGGCGGTGGCCTTGCGGGCCGGCCGCTCCTCGGGCTCCTCGTCGGCGGCCTGCGGCGCGGCGCGCTTGGCCGCGGTGGCCTTCTTCGCGGGCGACCGCCGGGCCGGCGGCTCCTCGTCGGCGGCGCCGCCGCGCGCCTGCTCGACGCTGCGCCGCAGGGCGCTCATCAGGTCGACCACGGCGGCGCCCGGGTCCGCCGTCTCCGGCAGCGGCTGCACCTCGCCGCCGCTCTGCTTGGCCTCCAGCAGCGCGGTCATGGCCTCGCGGTAGTCGTCGGTGTACTCCGAGGGGTCGAAGTCCCCGGTCATCGACGAGATGAGCGCCTCGGCCATCTGCAGTTCCTGGGGCCGGACGGCGACGTCCTCGTCGAGGAAGGCGAAGTCCGGACGGCGGATCTCGTCGGGCCAGCGCATCGTGTGCAGCACCATGACGCCCTCGCGCACCCGCAGCGCGGCCAGCGACTCGCGCTGCCGGATGGCGATCTTGGTGATCGCGACCTGGCCGGCGTTCTCCAGCGCGTCGCGGAGCAGCACGTACGGGCGGGTCGCCGACGCGTCCGGCTCCAGGTAGTAGGTCTTCTCGAAGTGGATCGGGTCGATGTCGTCCTGGTCGACGAACTCGAGCACCTCGATCTCCCGCCGGCTGGTCAGCGGCAGCTCCTCGAAGTCCTCGTCGGTGAGGATGACCAGCTGGCCGTCGGGCAGTTCGTAGCCCTTGGCGATCTCGGAGTACTCGACCTCCTCGCCGTCGATCGAGCAGACCCGCTTGTACTTGATCCGGCCGCCGTCGGTGGCGTGCACCTGGTTGAACCGGATGTCGTGGTCCTCGGTGGCGGTGTACAGCTTCACGCCGATGCTCACCAGGCCGAAGGAGACCGCACCGCGCCAGATCGACCGCATGCCCGTTCCTTCCGCAGGTCCCGTCCCACGACCGCGGGCGGGGAAGGCCAGGCGGTCCAAGATCACAGGATAGGCGCGCCCACCGCGCCGCGGCAGGTCGAGCGGCCCGCTCCTCCTCCGTACGGGTGGCCTACTGCTCGCCCTCCTCGTCGTCCCCGGTCGCCTTCGCCTGGATGGCGTCGTAGGCGAACTGGAGGACGTCGGAACCGGCGACGGCGGTCATCGTCAGCGCCGCGAGCCGGGTGGCGTTGGGCGCGGCCACGTAGGCGAACACGAACGTCGTGGCCACCCACTGCGCCAGGCAGAACGGGCAGGTGAGCAGCTCCCCCACGGCGTGCTTCCAACCCCCGTGCGCGCGGACCTCCTCGGCCAGCTCCGCCTCGCCCGAGGCGCCGTTGAACTGGGCGAACGGCGCGCGGATCGGGCTGGTGACCGGGTCCTTCGCGATCCGCCGGGCCAGCCGGAACGTGCCGATGGTGAGCAGGACCGCGTCGCCCAGCGGGATGCGCCGGGGCAGCGGGCGTCCCGAGGCCCGGACGACGGCGGCCCCGGTCGCCACCGCGGCGCTGTAGACGCTCATCGCACCGAGGAAGCCCCCGAGGGGCCGGTCCTCCCCACCCGCGTACGCGCGCTGCTGCCCGCGTGCCCACCGCCGGACCGGGGCACCGATCCGTTGCACCTCGTCTGGGATCGCCATGTCGGCCGCGCTACCCCGGCCCGGCCAGGCCCATGCGGAACGGCGCCGGGTCGTGTCCGCGGACACGGCCCGCATGGACTCGGGACCGGCGGGTAGGCGAGGGGCAGCACGCGGCCGTCGACCGGCCGCTCCCCCGGCCCGGCCGGCCCACCGCACCAGGAGGCACCATGACGCAGCCCGAAGGCCAGACCGCCCGCGACGTCTTCCCCGAGGACGAGGGCATCCCCGACATCTCGCAGGACGACTCGCCGACCCAGGAGCGGGCCGAGGACCCCCAGTTCGCCCCCGTACCGCGCGACGACGCCGGCGCCAGCGTCGACTTCGGCACCACGGCCTTCGAGCAGTCCGAGGGTGAGTCGCTGACCGGCCGCCTGGAGCGGGAGGTCCCCGACGTCCAGCCCGGGGTCCGGGCGTCCGAGGACCCGAACCGCCCCGCCGGCCAGCTCGAGCAGGACTACGACACCACCCCGGACTCCGACTCGGGGACCAACCGCACCGCCGACGACGTCGAGGCCAGCCTCGACGTCTCGGTCGGCGGCGAGAGCGCCGAGGAGGCAGCGGTCCACCTCACCGACTGACGGTCCGACCGGGTGTCCTGTCGCCCCCGCCGTGCCCGCCGCGGCGCCGCCGCGTCCCGGAGCCCGTCGCGCCCCTCGCCCGGACGGGCGAGTTCCCGCACCCGGACGGGGACGGTGACCGGGCCGGTTGGCGGACACGCGGACGGTTGCATACCTTGGGCGACGGCGGTTCAGCAGGCAGCCGCGGCCGTGCCGGGTCGTTCCCCGGTGCGGACACGTTCGACGACGAGCGTGTCCGGGGGCCACGACACCGGGGGGCCGCTCAGCGGTAGATTGACCGGGCGGTCGTGCCGCCGGGTACTGCCGTTGAGAGGAGCTCAGCCCGTGACCACATCCGACCTGCCTGCCGAGGGGCAGCCCGACGTGTCGACCGAGGGCACGGAGGCACCCTTCGACGACGTGATCACGCTCTCGACCTCCACTGGTGAGGACGGCGCGGTCACGGTGACGGTCGTCGGCGAAGTGGACACGTTCACGGCCCCGGTGCTCCGGTCGTCGCTCGACACCCAGCTCGAGCAGCAGCCCAAGGCGCTGGTCATCGACCTCTCCGGCGTCCAGTTCCTCGGCTCAGCCGGGCTGGCCGTCCTCGTCGAGACCCAGAAGTCGGCCCGCTCCCGCGACGTCGACCTGCGCCTCGTGGCCACCACGCGCGCGGTCACCCGACCGCTGGAGGTCACCGGACTGATCGACCTGTTCACCATCGTGGACGGCAGCTCCCGCTGACGACGGCCCCCCGCTGGGGGCCGACCACGACGAAGGCCCCGCCATCGGCGGGGCCTTCGTCGTGTCCGGAGCTCAGGCGGTGCCCTCCAGCCTGACGCCCGCACTGCGGCCCCCTCCAGGGCACCACCCCGAGCCTGCGAGGGTGGGGAGGAGGGGGTCCTTGCTCAGGCGGTCAGCATCTGGCAGACCGCCTGCTCCAGCACCTTCTGCGCCGTCCGGTCGTCGGGCGCCGAGGCGGCCTCCTCGAGGGCGGGCGCGATCGTCTCCCCGCTCTCGAAGTGGTCCACCACCCGCGGGTCGACGTAGCTCGCCTTGCACACCGCCGGGGTGTTGCCGAGGGTCTCCGAGACCCGCTCGTAGGCCTGCTTGACAACCCGCTTGCGCGCCGTCCGGGTCGCCGGCTGCGGCGCCTCGGCCAGCGCCGCGGCCATCAGCACGGTGGCGTTCCAGGTCCGGAAGTCCTTAGCGGTGATCTCGGCGTCGCTGACCTCCTTCAGGTAGGTGTTCACCTCCGTGCTGCTGACGTCGTGCCACACCCGCTCCGAGCCCGCCGGGTCCTGCACCCAGTAGCCGAGCAGCTCCTCCCCGGTGTCCTCGGGGCGCTTGAGCAGCTCCCGGACGACGTCCGCGGTGGGCTTGTCGGTGAGCTCCAGCTCGCGCTCGATGCCGCCCTTGGCCGTGTAGGAGAAGAACACCCGCTCGCCGCGGACGCGCACGTGGTCGCGGCGCAGGGTGGCCAGGCCGTAGGTGCCGTTGTCCTCGGCGTACTGCTCGCTGCCGACGCGGAAGGCACCGAGGTCCAGCAGCCGGACGGCGGCGGCGAGCACCCGTTCCCGGGTCAGCCCGCTGCCGGTGACCGCGTCGACGACGGCGTCCCGGACGTCGGGGAGCTGGTGGGCGATCTCCAGCACCCGCTCGTGCTTCTCCGCGTCCCGGCGGGCCCGCCAGGCGTCGTGGTAGCGGTACTGCTTGCGACCGGCGGCGTCCACGCCGGTGGCCTGGATGTGGCCGTTGGGCCACGGGCAGATCCAGACGTCCCGCCACGCCGGTGGGATGGCGAGCGCGCGGATCCGGTCCAGCCGGTCGTCCCTGATGAGCGACCCGTCGGTGTCGTAGTAGGCGAAACCGCGGCCGGCGCGCCGGCGTCGGTACCCGGGGCCGTGCACGTCGCTGCGGCGGAGTCTCACGCGGGGTGGATGCGCACCGGACCCGTTCCCCAAACGGGGACGGCGCCGACATCCCCCCTCAGTGCAGCTCGACCAGGCCGGCCAGCCCGCTGATCTCGAGGATGTGCCGGGTCACCCCGCCGTCGGGGGCGTCCACCACCAGCCGCCAGCCCTCGTCACCGGCGATCCGGGCCATGGCCAGGACGACGCGCACCGCGGCGCTGCTGAACAGCGTCACCTCGCTGAGGTCCAGCTCGACCTGGCCGGTGCCGCCGTGGCTGGCCTCCAGCAGCCGGATGCGCATCTGCTCGGCACCGAGCAGGTCGACCGCGCCGGCGACCCGCACCACGGGCCGTTCCGCCGTCCGGTCGACCACGACCTCCGCGGTGCCGGTGCCGGCGTGCCGCTGCTCGATCTCCTCGGGGCTGCGGCGCAACCGCATGCTCAGCGTCACCGTCGTCCCGTGCTCGCCCTGCAGGACGACGCCGTCCACGAGCTGGCGCATGATCAGCAGGCCGCGGCCGCGGTCGCCGGGGTCCCGGTCCGGCGGCCGCCAGCGGCCCTGGTCGCGGACGGTCACCGTCAGCAGCCCGTCGACGTCGACGGCCGCGGTCACGTGGACGCGGCCCGGCGTCGTCCCGCGGTAGGCGTGCTCGACCGCGTTCGCGCAGGCCTCCCCCACGGCCACCATGACGCCGACCCGGTCCTGCTCGCCCATGCCCAGCCCGGCCAACCACGCGGTCAGCCGGCGGCGCACCGCCGGCAGCGACGAGGGGGCCGCGGGCAGGTCGAGGTCCAGCGGCTCCGGCACCTCGGCCAGCCGGTGGGCGACCAGGACGGCGATGTCGTCGGGGCGCTCGCCGGGAGCCAGTAGTCCCTCGGCGAGGGCGGCGGCGAGCGTGGCCACGCCCTCGCCCTCCAGGGCCCCGGGGGCGGCGAGCACCTCGCGGGCGACCGCGCCCAGGCGACTGAGCCCCTGGGCCGGCGGCGGGCCGGAGGCGGAGACCGCGCCGTCGGAGTACAGCACCAGCGTGGCGCCCTGCGGGACGTCCGCGGTGGTCACGGCGGTCGGCGCGCCGGGGAGGCTGCCCAGCGGCGGGCGCGGGGTCAGCGCGAGGAACGAGATCGAGCCGTCCGCCTCGACGAGCATCGGCGCGGGGTGCCCGGCCGCCGCGTAGGTCAGCCGGCCGGTGGCCGCCTCCAGCACCCCGTAGAACACCGAGGCGCCCTCGACGTCCTCCATCTCGGCGGCGAACGCGTCCAGCGCCGCCATGACGGAAGCCGGCGACGGGTCCCGCAGCGCGGCCGACCGCATCGCGCCGCGCAGCCGGCTCATGGCCCCGGCCGCGGGGACACCGTGGCCGACCGCGTCGCCGATGACCAGCGCCACCCGGCCCCGGCCCACCGGCACCGCGTCGTACCAGTCGCCCCCGGCCGCGCAGATGGAGCTGGCCTGGTGGTAGCTGCCGGACAGCCGCAGGTCGGGCAGCAGCGGCAGGGCCGGCGGCAGCAGGGCGTGCTGCACCTGCTCGACGACGTCGACCGCGGCGTCGGAGGGGTTCTCGGACCGGTCGGCCTCGACGAGCAGCAGCACCCCGGGCCGCCCCTCCACCTCCAGCGGCTGCAGGACGACGCTCGCCGCCGGCCCGTCCGACCCGAGGGAGCCGTGCACCGTCTCCGGGCGCCCCGACCGCGCCACCACCGCGGCCAGGTCGGCGATGCGGCGGCCGTCGACCGACGGCAGGTCGGCACTGGCGGTGCCGAGCGCGCGGGCCCGGGCGTTGGCCCAGACCGGCTCCATGGCCGGCCCGGCGAGGCAGTAGATGGCCGCGGGGGCGTCTTCCATGGCCGCGACCAGCAGGGCACCGCCCGCGTCCTCGACGGGACCGGACCCCCGCGGCGCGCTGTCCTGGCTCGTGTTCATCTGCGACCAGGGAACAACAGCCCCGGGACCCCGGCAACCGCGCTCCCGCGCAGGCCAACCCGTGTTTGGCCCCCGCCGGCGGACGGGTAGTCCTCTCCGCTGGGCCCACTCCCCCGACCCGGTGACGCGCCGCCATCGGCGCGCGGTCGGGCAGGATGGAGGCCGAGCCGGGCGGCCGGGATCCCCGGCGCCGGTGCGAGAGCTGAGGATGAGGAGCGGACGACGGATGGTGGACTCGAGGGGTGCCCTCGCGCACGACGGGCGGCGCGCCGAGCGACTGGAACTGCGGGTGCCCACCACCCCGACCCAGCTGCCCGCGGTGCGGGCGATGGCCGGTGACCTGGCGATGCGGATGGACTACGACCTGGACGCGGTCGAGGACCTCCGCCTGGCGGTGGACGAGGCGTGCGCGACGCTCGCCTCGGTCGTCAACGACGACCGGCGGCTGACCGTCGTCTTCGAGACGACCCGGGCCGGGCTGCACATCGACGCCTGGGTGCCGACGGCGGAGGGCACCGACGTCCCGCGGGACGGCTTCGGGTGGGCGGTCCTGCACACCCTCGTCGACAACGTGGAAGCCGGCCCCGCCACCCAGGCGACCGTGCCGGCCGGGGACGGCACCACCGCCGCCGTGGCGGTGATCTCCATGGACAAGTACCTGCCGGGCCAGCGCCCGGACCAGCAGCTCGGGCAGACGGGCCAGAACGTCTCGGTCGCGCGGTGACCCGGGGAGCCGCCGCGAAGCCCCAGACGGCCGAGGAGGACACCCTGCCCGACGACGACACCCCGACCACCGCGCACGGGACGGACGACGCGACCCCGTCCGGCGAGCAGCCGGTCGTGGTGCCCGACCCGCGCAGCGAGACGGTGCCGGACAGCGACGTCGAGACCACGCCCGACGCCGACCCCGAGCCCACACCGGCCTCGGACAACCGGCGCCGGGCCGAGCGCACCGCGCCGCTGTTCGCCGAGCTGGCCACGCTCGAGAAGGACGACCCGCGCCGCGAGCGGCTGCGGGAGATCCTGGTCGAGGAGCACCTGCCGCTGGTGCGGCACTTCGCCCGCCGGTTCAGCAACCGCGGAGAGCCGTTCGACGACCTGCTGCAGGTCGGCACGCTCGGCCTGATCGCGGCGATCGACCGGTTCGACCCGACGCGCGGGGTGGAGTTCCTCTCCTTCGCCGTCCCGACGATCACCGGGGAGATCAAGCGGCACTTCCGCGACCAGGGCTGGTCGGTGCGGGTGCCGCGGCGGCTGCAGGAGCTGCACCTGTCGCTCAACGCGGCCGTCGGGGAGCTGGCGCAGAAGAACGGGCGCGCGCCGACGCCGTCGGAGCTGGCCGAGCACCTGGGCATCCCGCGCGCCGAGGTGCTCGAGGGGCTGGCCGTCGCCAACGCCTACCGCAGCAGCTCCC
The DNA here is from genome assembly GCF_054050075.1 of Geodermatophilus sp. SYSU D00965. Taxonomy (NCBI): domain Bacteria; kingdom Bacillati; phylum Actinomycetota; class Actinomycetes; order Geodermatophilales; family Geodermatophilaceae; genus Geodermatophilus; species Geodermatophilus sp. SYSU D00965. The sequence continues at coordinate 82,572 of NZ_JBJGYQ010000026.1, forward strand.
TGGACGAGCGGCTCTCCGGTGAGGACGACTCCCCCACCCTGGCGGCGACGCTGGGCGAGGAGGACGCCGCGCTGGAGGGTGTGGAGTACCGGGAGTCGCTGCAGCCGCTGCTGGCCACCATCCCGGCCCGCGAACGGCGGATCCTCATCCTGCGGTTCTTCGGGAACATGACCCAGTCGCAGATCGCCGCGGACATCGGCATCTCGCAGATGCACGTCTCCCGGCTGCTCAGCCAGACCCTGGCCAAGCTCCGCGAGGGCCTGCTCAAGGACTGAAGAAGGACCACCCTGCCCCCCACCGCTCGCACGCTCGCGGCGGGACCCTGCAGGATGGCCATCGAACTGACCATGGGGTTGGGGGGGGGGGGGGGGGGGGGGGGGCGCGCCAGGGAGCGGGGGGCGGGGGGGGGGGGGGGGGGGGGGGGGGGGGGGGGGGGCCGCCGCCCGGCCGGGCCGCTGCCGCGCCGGCCGGG
>NZ_JBJGYQ010000027.1:0-70930 GCF_054050075.1 Geodermatophilus sp. SYSU D00965
CGCCCCCCCCCCGCCCCCCCCCCCCCCCCCCCCCCCCCCCCCCCCCCCCCCCCCCCCCCCCCCCCCCCCCCCCCCCCCCCCCCCCCCGCCACGACCCGTCGGCCCACGTCGAGGCGCTGCTGGGCGTCTACCGGCGTGTCGCCCGCGCACCGTGACGGACGGACTTGTTCCACAAGCGTCGTGGGGGGATCCTCCGCTCATCGCCGCGGACGCCGGGCTCCCGGGCTGCGCGGCGGCTCCAGAGGAGGGGCCGTCATGGGGTGGGCCGGCGTCAGCGTCCTCGGCTTCCTGGTGGTGACCGCGCTGGTCATCTGGCTGGCGCGGAGCAACACCGCGCGCTGGGAGGCCCGCCACCGGGCCGCCCAGGCGGCCGTCCGTGCCCGCGAGCAGGCGTCCCTGCGCGCGCGGGCCGCCGCCCTGCTCGCGCCGGGTCCGGCCGGGACCGGGCGGCACCGGCCGCACCTGCACCTGCCGCACGTTCACCTGCCGCCCGCCGTCGTCGCCCGGCTGCCGCACCCGCACGTGCACCTGCGACACCTGCACCTGCCCTACCTGGACGGCCGGCTGACCCGGCGGCGCCTGGACCGGTCCGGGGACCAGCAGGCCGACGCTCCGCCGTCCGTGGAGTCGCCCGGGACGCCCAGCGACTCGCCGTCCCAGGCCCCGGCCGGCCCCGCCGCATGACCGGGGCGCCGCAGCGGCGCGTGGCGATCGCCTGCCAGGGTGGGGGCAGCCACACGGCGTTCACCGCGGGCGTCCTCGGCCGGCTGCTGACCGCCGACGAGCTCGACGGGTACCGCGTCGTCGGCCTCAGCGGGACCTCGGGCGGCGCGGTGTGCGCGGTCCTGGCCTGGTCGGCGCTGGTCGACGGCGAGCCCGCTGCCGCCCGGTCGCGGCTGGAGGGCTTCTGGGCGGACAACGCCGCCGCCGGCCCCGTCGAGCGGGCCATCAACGGGTGGATGCTGTGGGGCACCACGCTGCAGAGCGTCGGCCTGCTGCCGGCCGTCAGCCCGTACGACATCCCGGTCACCGGGCTGGAGCACTTCCGGGCGCTGCTGAACCGGTGGGTGGACTTCGACCGGTTCCGGGCCGACGCCCACGCGCGCCACCCCCTGCTGCTGATCGGCGCCGTCGACGTGCTGTCGGGCCGGTTCCGGGCCTTCTCGAGCCGCCACGAGCGGATCACCGCCGAGATGGTCCTCGCGTCGGCGGCGATCCCCACCGCGTTCCCGGCGGTGCGCGCCGACGGTGGCACCTACTGGGACGGCCTGTTCTCGCAGAACCTGCCGGTCCGCGAGCTGCTCGACGCGCAGCCGGACGAGCTGTGGGTCGTCCAGATCAACCCGACGGCCCGGGACCGCGTGCCGCGCAGCGTGCTCGCCATCGCCGACCGGCGCAACGAGCTGGCCGGCAACCTCTCCCTCTACCAGGAGCTGCACGTCATCGAGAAGGTCGACCGGCTGCTCGCCGACGGCCTGCTGGTCGGCGGGGGCTACAAGCAGGTGACCGTGCGCGTCATCGAGATGGCCCGGCCCCCGTCGTCGCGGTGGCTGGGGCCGGTCTCCAAGGTCAACCGGGACGCCCGCTTCCTCCGCGGCCTGGTCGCCCAGGGGGCGCGGCAGGCCGACGCGTTCCTCACCGCGCTGGCCTTCGAGCGGGCGTGGCACCGGCGGGACGCCGACGCGATGGTGCGCAGCCTGGCCGACGACGCCGAGGTCAGCAGCGCCGCACCCTTCCCCGTCCGCGGCCCGGTCCGCGGCGCCGCGGTCCGGGAGGTCCTCGGCGACCTGGCGCACGCCGCGCGCATCGACGTGACGCGCAAGCAGGTGAGCCGGGAGCGCACCACCTGGACGGTGCACCTCGACGACGGCGGAGCCGGCGACCGCGGGGTCGCCGAGGCCGAGGTCGACGGCGACCGGCTGGTCCGCCTCCGGCTCGGCCCGGCGACGCTCTAGGGACGGCGGGGCGCGGCCAGCACCGACCGGAACAGCGACACCACCCGGTCGGCGTGCGCGTCGAAGGTGTGCTGCTCCCGCACCGCCAGGGCCGCCGCGCCGCCGCGCCGGTCAGCGAGCTCCGCGGCCAGCACGCCGGCGACGTCGTCGGGGGAGCGGTAGAACAGCCCGGTGCCGTCCCGGCGCAGCACGCGCTCCACCGACACCAGCGCCCCGGGGTTGGCCTGCTGCAGGAGGGGCAGCCCGGCGGCCAGGCACACAGGCAGCCGGGCCGGCGAGTTGAGGTCGTCCCACGTGGCCGTCCGCAGGTCGCCGCCGTTGCTGCTGTCGAAGCGGTGCAGCCAGCCGGCGTCGTAGCGGGAGAGCTCCCGCACCCAGTCCTCGGGACCCACCGCGGGGTGCAGGTGCACGTGCCCGGGGGCCTCCGCCCGGGCCCGGTCCAGCCAGCCGGCCCACGCGCCCTTCGGCCCCGGCGCGCGGACCTGCCCGTACAGGTGGGTGTGCACGCCGCGCCGGGCCAGCTCCAGCACCCACGCCAGGTCGAACCCGGCCGGCCGGCCGACGACGACGGTGTGCGGCTGCCCGTCGGTCGCGGAGAGCTTCGGCGACAGGGGCGCGTCGAGCCAGTCGCGCTTGGGCAGGTCGCCGTCGAGGACGCCCAGCCGCGCGGGGTCGACCCGGCCGCGCAGCGCCGCGGCGAACCAGTCCCGCTCCTCCTCGGTGGCCAGCAGGCACGCGTCGGCGCCGGCGACCAGGTCGGCCAGCAGCGGCCACTCGCCGCGCACGATGCTGCGCTGCGGCGCCTCCTTGAACGTCCAGACGAAGGGCAGGTGCGGGACGGCGCGCCGCACCGCGTGCGCGAAGGGCACCGCTCGCCAGTTGAGCTGGGCCCAGACGACGTCGGGGGCCGGCGCCGCGACCTCCTGCTGCCACCGGTCCCGGTCCAGGTCCCGGACGTGCCCGAACGGCAGCGGCCCCACCGTGGCGTCGCCGAGCCCGTCGGTGGTCCACAGGCCGGTGAGCCGGTGGCCGCGCTCGGCGAGGGCGAGCACCCGCTCGGGGTTGAGCGCCAGCTCGCCGACCAGCAGCACCGAGAGCCCGTCGGCCGACGGCGGGTACGCGCGCTCCCGGAACCGGGCGTAGCGGGCGGCCTCGTCCACGAACCCGCCGTCGGTGGAGGCGAAGCGCAGCGGGGCGGCCACCCGGTACCGGCTGCGGAAGACGTTGAGCCCGCCGTCGAGGGACTCGCGGATCGCCGCCGAGCGCTGGCCGGGGTGCCGGGTCCAGGTGCAGGTGACCCGCCCGGTGTCGGCCGTCGTCCCGCGGGTGCGCAGCCGGTCCCACATCAGCCGGCCGAGGTCGTCGGACTCCAGCTCGGCCCGCTCGGTCCAGCGGTCGGTGGTGCGGCGGTGGGCGACCTGCACCAGCTGCGCGTAGCCGGTGCCCGAGGGCTCGGTCAGGCCGCTGCGGGCCAGCGCGACCGCCGGGTCGGCCAGGCACTCCAGCAGCGCGCTCAGGTGGTCGGGGGACCAGACGTCGTCGGCGGGCAGGTAGGCGACCACCGGCGCGGCGACCGCGTCCAGGCCGGCGTTGAGCGTCGTGCCCAGGCCCCGGTTGGCCGGCCAGCGGAGCAGCCGCAGCCGCCGGTCGCCGACGGCGTCCACCACCGCCCGGACGGCGCCGGGGTCGGCCGAGCCGTCGTCGAGGACCACCGCCGTCCACCCGCGGTGCCGCTGGGCCAGCAGGCCGTCGAGCGCGCGGGGGAGGAAGGCCGCCTGGTCGTGCACCGGCACCAGGACGGCGACCGCGCTCACGCCGCCGCCCCGGCCGCGGCGTCCTCCTCCCGCACCCGGGCGTAGACCGCCGCCACGCGCGCGGCCAGCCGCGGCCAGGCGTAGTCACGCGCGCGGGCCCGCGCCCCGGCGGCCAGGCGGGTGCGCAGCCGCGGGTCGGCGACCACCCGGTCCAGCGCCGCGGCGAGCGCGTCGACGTCCCCGGGGGGCACGAGCAGGCCGGAGCCGCCGTCCCGGACCACCTCGGGGATGCCCCCGACGGCGCTGGCCACCACGGGCAGCCCGGCGGCCATCGCCTCGGTGAGCACCGACCCCATCTCCTCGTAGGCCGAGGGCAGCACGAGGACGTCGAGCGAGGCGAGCACCGCCGGGACCGCGGTGTGGGCCACGAACCCGGCGAGGGTGATCCGGTCGGCGCGGGGGCTGCTCGCGGCGAGCGCGCGGACCCGGTCCCGGTCGGGGCCGTCACCGACGACGACGAGGTCGGCGGACTGCCGCATCCGGCCGAAGGCGGCCACCAGCAGGTCGGCCTGCTTCTGCGGGGCCAGGCGCCCGACGTAGCCGATCCGCGGCCGGCCGGCCGCCGGGAACACGTCGTCGTGCGCGGCCGCGAACAGCGCCGGGTCGAACCCGGACGGGACGACGACGACGCGGTCGGCCGGGACCCCGTCGGCCCGCAGCGCCGCCGCGGCCCGCTCGGTGAGGACGACGACGGTGTCGGCCCGCCGCAGCACCGCCCGCTCGATCCGCCCGCCGGCCGCCCGCAGCAGCCGGGCGCGGAGGGACCGGCCGCGCACGGTGTGCCCGACGCTGCAGTGCACGGTGACCACCAGCGGGCAGCGGTGCCGCCGGGCGGCCAGCAGCGCCAGCGGCAGGGTGGCGAGGTCCTCGCCCTGGTGGCCGTGCACCACGTCGACCGGCGCCGGCCGCAGCACCGCCGGCAGCGCGCCGAGCGCCCACAGCTGGCGCAGCCGGGGGATCGGCAGGCCGGTGCGGTGCACCCGCGCCGCGCGCCCCAGCGGCGTGCTGCCGCGCGGACCGGCCAGCCGGGAGGTGACCACCGTCTGGACGGCGCCCCGCGCGTCGAGGCAGCGGGTCAGCGTGGCGGTGTGGTTCTGCATGCCGCCGATCGGGTCGTAGCGGGCGGCCCGGTGCGCCAGCTCGCCGGCCAGGGCGTCCGGACCGGCGGCGCCACCGGCCGGGACGGGCTCGAACACGCTGCACAGCCGCAGCACGTGCAGCGCCCCGGCCGGGGCGGGGACGCGGCGTCGCGGACCTCCCACCTGCCGCAGTAGAGCAGAGTTACGGCCGGCCCGCCGACGGGAAGGGGACCCGGGTGCGCGCCCCCCTCCGCGACCCGTCCGTGCGCCGGGTGGCGCTGGTGCGGCTGCGGGTGGGGCTCGGCGACCTGCTGTGCTCCCTGCCGGCACTGCGCCGGCTGCGCGCGGCCCGGCCCGACCTCGAGGTCAGCCTGGTGACCTGGCCGCAGATGGCGCCGGTCGTGGCGCGGATGGGCGACGCGGTCGACGAGCTGCTGCCCTTCCCCGGGGTCGAGGAGGTCCCCGACCGCCCGCCCGGGTGCGCGCCGGACCCCGGCGGCTGGGCGCCGTTCCTCGCCGAGGCCGCGCTGCGCCGCTTCGACCTCGCCCTCCAGGTGTACGGCGACCGGCCGGCGGCCAACCGGGTGACGGCGGCCCTGGGCGCGCGGCTCGTTGGCGGGTTCGCGCCGACCGGCTGGTCCCCGCCGCCGGGCACCGGGCCGCTGCACCTGCGCTACCCGGTCGACCGGCACGAGGCCGAGCGCCACTTGCGGCTGTTCGAGCACCTGGGCCTGCCGCGCGGCGGACCCCCGGAGATGACCTTCCCGGTCACCGCCGACGACGAGGCGGAGGCCGCGGCCGCGCGCGCCCCGCACGGGCTGGTGCCCGGCCGGTACGTCGTCCTGCACCCGGGGGCGTCGTCCCCGACCCGCCGCTGGGCCGCCGAGCGCTACGCCGAGATCGGGGACGCGCTGGCCGGCGACGGCGCGGACGTGGTGGTGACCGGCGGGCCGTCCGAGCGGGCGGTCGGCGCCGCGGTCGTCGCGGCGATGCGGGCGCCGGCGGCGGACCTCACCGGGGCCACGAGCCTGGGCGGGCTGGCCGCGCTGCTGCGCGACAGCGCCCTGCTGGTCGGCAACGACACCGGGACGGCGCACCTGGCCGCCGCGGTCGGGGCGTGCAGCGTCACCGTCTTCCTGGCCGGCGACCCCGTGCGCTGGGCGCACCGCGGGCCGCGGCACCGCGCGGTCGTCGCCGACGTCCCGTGCGCGCCCTGCCCGCACCTGGTCTGCCCGATCGACTTCCGCTGCGCCGCCTCGGTGCGGCCCGCGGACGTGCTCGCCGCGGCCCGGGACCTGCTGTCCGCGGCGGCCCGGTGAGCAGCCCGCTGCGGATCTCGCTGGTCTGCGACTCCGACGCCTGGGGCGGCGCCGAGGTCTACCTCGCCCACCTGCTGCGACGGGCCGGCCCGCTCGGCGCGGTGGCGTCCCTGGTGGCCGCGGAGCCGGTCGCGGCGCGGTTCGCGGGGGAGGTGCCCTCCGACCGGCTGGCCGTCGTCCCGCTCGCCCGGCACGCCGGCGCGGCCCCCGCGGTGCGCGCGGCACTGACGGCCCAGCGGCCCGACGCCGTCCTGGTCAACCTGGTCGACCCCGGCTCCAACGCGGCCGCGCTGGCCGCCGCCCTCGCCGTCGCGCCCACCGCCGGGGTCCTGCACCTGCCGGGGGACACCGGCGCCGGCGAGCGGCGGGCGCACCTGGCCGCTCTCTACGGCCGGCTGGCCGCGGTGCTCACCCCGGCGTCGGGCGCCCGCGACCAGGTGGTCGCCGACCTGGGCGTGCCGGCCGGGCGGGTGCACGTGGTGCCGAACGGCGTGGACGTCCCGGACACGCCCGCCGGTCCGGCCGGTCGGCCGGTGCCGCGGGTCGGCGGGCTGGGCCGGCTCACCGCGCAGAAGGGCTTCGACGTGCTGCTGGAGGCCGTGCGGCGGCTGACCGCCGACGGTGTGCCGCTGGAGGTGGTGGTCGGCGGGGAGGGGCGCGACGGCGAGCGGCTGCGGGCCGCGGCCACCGGGCTGCCGGTCGCCTTCCCCGGCTTCGTCACCGACGTCCGCGGCTTCCTCGCCGGCCTCGACGTCTTCTGCCTGTCCTCGCGCCGGGAGGCCATGCCGCTGGTGCTGCTGGAGGCCATGGCCGAGGGGCTGCCGTGCGTGGCCACCGACGTCGGGGACGTCGCGGCCGCGGTCGGTCCGGACGCCGTCGTCGTCCCCCCGGAGGACCCGGCGGCGCTGGCCGCGGCGCTCGCCGCGCTGCTGGCCGACCCCGGCCGGCGCGCCGGACTGGGCGCCGGTGCCCGGCGGCGGGCGGTCGCCGCGTTCGACGCCGGCCTCATGGCGCGGCGCACCCTCGACGTCCTCGCGGGCGTGTGCGCCCGACCGGGACGGGGAACCGGGGAGGCATGAGCAAGAAGACCAACCAGCAGGAGCAGCAGGCCGCCGCGCGGGAGGCGAAGAAGGAGGGGATGTCACCCAGCGAGGCCGGCGTGACCACCGGCGCATCCAAGCAGATGCGGCACGTGGAGAAGGGGCAGGATCGGCACGAGCACTCCAGCGCCCAGGGCAAGAGCAAGACCTGACGCCCGGGACGCCGACGCCGACACCGAGCACCCCAGGGAGGACCCCATGGCCATCGCGACGATCAACCCGGCGACCGGCGAGACGCTCAAGACCTACGAGCCGCTGTCGGAGGAGGCGATCGAGGAGAAGCTCGAGCGCGCCGCGGCCGCGTTCGCGCAGTACCGGCTGACCAGCCCCCGGCAGCGGGCGGGCTGGCTGAGCGCGGCGGCCGACGTCCTGGAGGCCGACACCGACCAGGTCGCCGAGCTCATGACCATCGAGATGGGCAAGACGCTGGCGTCGGCGAAGGCCGAGGCCGCCAAGTGCGTCAAGGCGCTGCGCTACTTCGCCGAGCACGGCGAGGACTTCCTGCAGCCGCAGCCGGCCGACGCCGAGAAGGTCGGGGCGGTGGAGGCCTACGTCGTCCACCAGCCGCTGGGCGTGGTGCTGGCGATCATGCCGTGGAACTTCCCGCTGTGGCAGGCGATGCGCTTCGCCGCGCCGGCGCTCATGGCCGGCAACGTCGGCCTGCTCAAGCACGCCAGCAACGTGCCGCAGACCGCGCTCTACCTCGAGGAGCTGTTCCGCAAGGCCGGCTTCCCCGCCGACGTCTTCCAGACCCTGCTCATCGGGTCCGGCGCCGTCGAGCGGGTGCTGCGCGACGACCGGGTGGTGGCCGCGACGCTGACCGGCAGCAACGCCGCGGGCGAGGCGGTGGCGCGGGTCGCCGGCGAGGTCGTCAAGAAGACCGTGCTCGAGCTCGGCGGCAGCGACCCGTTCATCGTCATGCCGTCGGCCGACCTCGACAAGGCCGCCGAGGTGGCGGTGACCGCGCGCTGCCAGAACAACGGGCAGAGCTGCATCGCGGCCAAGCGCTTCTTCGTCCACGCCGACGTCGCCGAGGAGTTCACCCGCCTGTTCGCCGAGAAGCTGGCGGCCCTGACGGTGGGCGACCCCATGGACGACGGCACGAAGGTGGGCCCGCTGGCCACCGAGTCGGGGCGCGACGACGTCGAGCGGTACGTGCAGGACGCCGTCGACAAGGGCGCGACCGTGGTGACCGGCGGCAAGCGGGTCGACCGGCCCGGCTGGTTCTACGAGCCGACCCTCGTCACCGGCGTGACCCCGGACATGGCGGTGTACTCCGAGGAGGTGTTCGGCCCGGTCGCGGCGCTGTTCACCGTCGCCGACCTCGACGAGGCGCTGCGCATCGCCAACGACCACGTCTACGGGCTGGGCGCCAACCTCTGGAGCGAGGACCAGGGCGAGCGGCTGCGGTTCATCCGCGACGTCCAGTCGGGCATGGCGTTCGTCAACGGCATGGTGACCAGCTACCCGGAGCTGCCCTTCGGCGGGGTCAAGCAGAGCGGCTACGGCCGGGAGCTGACCGAGGTGGGCATGTACGAGTTCACCAACGCCAAGACGGTCTGGATCGGCCCGCCGAGCAGCAAGCAGGGCGAGGGGGACACGGGCAAGGCCGCCAGCGAGTGACGACCGGTCGCGGGCCCGGAACAGCCGGGCCCGCGACCGGGTTGGCGCGGGCATGACCCGCGTCGTCCTGGCCACCCGCTACGGCGGGCCCGAGGTGCTCTCCGTCGTCGACGAGCCGGTGCGCGAGCCCGGCCCCGGACAGGCGCGGCTCGCCGTCCGCGCGGCGGGGGTGAACCCCGCGGACTGGAAGTCCTACAGCGGCGCGTTCGGCACCGACCCGGCCCGGCTGCCGCTGCGGCTGGGCTTCGAGGCCGCCGGCGTGGTGACCGCGGTCGGGCCGGACGCCGTCGGTCCGGCCGGCCCGGTCGCGGTCGGGGACGAGGTGATCGGGTTCCGGCTCGCCGGTGCCTACGCCGCCGAACTGGTCGCGCCCGCCTCGGCGCTGGTGCCCAAGCCGGCGTCGCTGGGCTGGGAGCAGGCCGCCGGGTTGATGCTGACCGGCGCCACCGCGGTGCACGCGCTGGCCGCCACCGGCGTCGGCGCGGGCGACACCGTGCTCGTGCACGGCGCCGCCGGCGGCGTCGGGCTCATGGCGGTCCAGCTCGCCGCGCTGCGCGGGGCCCGCGTGGTCGGCACGGTCGGCGGGGACGGCGCGGACCTGGTGCGCCGGCTCGGCGGCGAGCCGGTCCGCTACGGCCCCGGGCTGGCCGACCGCGTCCGGGAGCTCGCCCCCGGCGGGGTGAGCGCGGCGGTGGACGCCGTCGGCACCGACGAGGCCGTCGACGTCTCCCTGGAGCTGGTGCCCGACCGGCGGCGGATCGCCTCCATCGCCGCGTTCGCCCGCGGTGCCGCCGAGGGGCTGCAGCTGCTCGGCGGCGGACCGGGGGCCGACCCGGGCACCGCGCTGCGCGACGCCGCCCGGACCGAGCTCGCCGAGCTCGCCGGCGACGGCCGGCTCGAGGTGGTCGTCGCCGGGGCCCATCCGCTCGACGACGTCGCCGCGGCGCACCGGCAGGGCATGGCCGGGCACACGCACGGCAAGCTGGTGCGCATCCCCTGAGAGAGGACCCCGTCCTCCCCACCCTGCGCACGCTCATTGTGGGACCCGGGACGGGGCCTGGGCGCCCAGCCGCGAGTGCCGGTAGCCGTAGACGGCGTAGACGAGCAGGCCCAGCGCCAGCCAGGCGAGGAAGCGCAGCCACGTCTCGATGCTCAGGTTGAGCATGAGGTACAGGCAGGCCAGCGCGGAGACGGCGGGCAGCACCGGGGACAGCGGCACCCGGAACGGCCGGCGCATCTCCGGGCGGGTGCGCCGCAGGACGATCACCGCGACCGACACCAGCAGGAACGCGAACAGCGTGCCGATGCTGACCAGGTCGGCCAGCGTGCCCAGCGGCACGAACGTGGCCATGACCAGCACCAGGACGGCGAAGCCGAGGGTGATGCGCACCGGCGTCCCGGTGCGCGGGCTGACCCGCGCGACGGCCGGCGGCAGCAGCCCGTCCCGGCCCATCGCGAAGCCGATCCGGCTGACCGTGATCAGGTCGACCAGGATCACCGAGGTCAGGCCGGCGACCGCGGCCAGCGCGATGAGCGCCGACGCCCACCCGAGGCCGACCTGGTCGAAGGCGTCGGCGATCGGTGCGCCGCGGTCGAGCCGGTCGTACTGGACCATCCCGACGACGACCAGCGAGACGCCGATGTACAGGGCGGTCGACAGCCCGAGCGTGCCCAGCAGCCCCAGCGGCAGGTCCCGGCCGGGCCGGCGGGTCTCCTCCGACAGGTTGGCCACCGCCTCGAAGCCGGTGTAGGCGAAGAACACCACCGCGGCGGCGGTGAGCACCCCGCCGACGCCGAACGCGACCGGGTCGATGCCGGCGATCGCCTGGATCACCGGTCGGGCCAGGCCCCCGGATCCCTCGGCCGGCTGCGCGGGCGGCACGAACGGGGTGAGGTTGGCGCCGCGGACGAACCAGGCGCCGGCGACGACCACGAAGACGCAGACGGCCACCTTGATGACCACCAGCGCCCCGGTGACGCGGGCGGACTCCCGGACGCCCAGCGCCGCCACCACCGTGAGGACGACGACGATCAGGGCGGCGCCGACGTTGACCGTGGCCTCCTCGCCGAACAGCGATGGCGGCAGGTCCAGCAGGTTGCCCACGTAGCCCGACCAGCCCCGGGCCACCACGGCCGCGCCGAGGGCGAACTCGAGGAACAGGTCCCAGCCGATCACCCAGGCCACCAGCTCGCCGGCGGTGGCGTAGGCGTAGGAGTAGGCGCTGCCGGCGGTCGGGGCGGAGGCGGCCAGTTCCGCGTAGCAGAGCGCGGCGAGCAGGGCGACGACGCCGGCGAGGGCGAAGGAGATGACCACGGCCGGCCCCGCGGTGTCGCGGGCCTCCACCCCGGTGAGGGTGAAGATGCCGGTGCCGATGACGACCCCGATGCCGAAGCCGACGAGGTGGCGGGCGCTCAGGTGCCGGCGCAGGTGTCCGACGTGCTCGCTCTCGTCGTCCCCGAGCATCTCGACCGGCTTGGTGCGGAACAGGCTCACCCGTCCATGCTCGGTGGCCCCGCCGGATCCCGCCCGCCGAGTGGCTTCACACCTCGGTGACCTCGAAGGTGCGGGACGGCGTCACGAACTCCTCCTGCGCGGCGACGAGCAGGATCTCGCGGGAGCCGGCGTCCTCGGTGCGCTTGAGCAGCCCGTACACCGAGGCCGCGGCCGCGCCCAGGGCGGTGCCGACGTCGCGGCCGGCCAGCCAGTGGGCGAGGAACAGCGCCGCGATCGCGTCGCCGGCGCCGTTCACGTCGACGCCCAGGCGCGGCGTCCGGACCCGGACGTGCCGGCCGCCCTCGGAGGCGAGCAGGTCGACGGAGTCCTCCGGGGTGTCGTCGGTGACCAGCGACGTCGTGAGCACCACCCGCGGGCCGAGCGCCTGGACGGCGGCGACGGCGTCGGTGACCTCGGCCAGCGTCCGGGTGGTCCGGCCCGACAGCGAGTCGAGCTCGAAGTGGTTGGGCGTGACGACGTCGGCGGCGGGCACCGCGACCTCGCGCATGAACTCCGGGATGCCCGGCCGGACGAACACGCCGCGCCCGACGTCCCCGATCACCGGGTCGCAGCAGTACACGGCGCCGGGGTTGGCCGCCCGTACCCGGGCGACGGTCTGCACGACCGCGTGGCCGATGTCGGCCGACCCCAGGTAGCCGGACAGGACGGCGTCGCAGCTGCCCAGCACGCCTCGCTCGGAGATGCCCTGCACGACCTCCTCGATGGCCGGCCCGTCGAAGACCCGCCCGCGCCACTCCCCGTAGCCGGTGTGGTTGGAGAACTGGACCGTGTGCACCGGCCACACCTCGATGCCGAGGCGCTGCAGCGGGAACACCGCCGAGGAGTTGCCCACGTGGCCGTAGGCGACGTGCGACTGGATGGAGAGGACGGCGACCATGCGGGGAACGGTCGCACAGCCGGGGCCGGCCGGTCGCGGTCCGGACCGGGATCAGCCCCACACACGAGCACGCCGAGGCCCTGCGCGACGGCGGTCGCGCTCACGTGACGGTGCCTGGCTCCCCGCTGTCGGTGACCACCGGCCGGCCGGCGGCCGCCCACGCCTGCATGCCCCCGGCCAGGTTCCGCACCGGGACGCCGGCTGCCCCGAGCCGGTCGGCCGCAGTGCCCGAGCGGTTGCCGGAGCGGTGGACGACGACGACCGTGCGGCCCGGTGGGACGGCGGCGGGATCGAGCCGGTCGAGGGGCAGGTGGACCGCGCCGGGTGCGTGCCCCGCGACCCACTCGTCGGGCTCGCGGACGTCGAGCAGCACGGCCTCGCCGCGGTCCACCATGGCCGCGGCCTCGTCCGGGCCCACGTCGGGGAGCCGGGACGAGTGCGCAGCGGCGGACATGAGGTCCTCCCGAGGGTCCGGCGGCCGTCGCGGGCTGCCGCACCCGGAGCGCACCACACCGGCCCGCCGGGCGCCAGGGCCGAGGGCGGGGCGGGCGCAGGACCGAGGTCCTCGCGCGGGTGGGCCAGGAGGGAGGCGACCCCCGGGGCGCGTCCTCCGGCCGGGCGGCGACCGGCCAGGCCAGGCGGGCAGGATGGCGGCATGGCACTGCCTCCACTGAGCTCCTCGGGGATCGTCGGCGCCGCCGGCCGGGTCGGCGAGCCGGTCGACGTCCGCACCGGCGACCTGCGGCTGGCCGGCCGCCCGCTGCCGGTCGTCAGCCCCGCCCGCGTCTACGTCTGCGGCATCACCCCCTACGACGTCACGCACCTCGGGCACGCGGCGACGTTCGTGTGGGCCGACGTCCTGGGGGCGGTGCTGCGGATGGCCGGCGCCGAGGTGAGGACCAGCCGCAACGTGACCGACGTCGACGACGTCCTCACCCGGGCCGCCGACGCCCGCGGCCGGCACTACGACGAGTTCGCGCTCAGCCAGGAGTTCTCCTTCGAGCAGGACATGCGCGCCCTCGGCGTGCGGCCGCCGACGGCCGCGCCGCGGGCCCGGCACCACGTCTCGCACGTGCAGCAGCTGGCCGCCGCCCTGCTGCGCACCGACCGCGCCTACGTGCGCGAGGGGCACGTCTACTTCCGCGCCGGGGACGTCGTCGCCCGCTCCGGGCTGGACGCCGCCCGGGCGCGGCAGCTGGCCACGGAGTTCGGCGACGGTCCCGACGACCCGCTGCGCGACGACCCGTTCGACGTGCCGGTGTGGCGGCCCTCCGGCGACCGCGACCCCGCCTGGCCCTCGCCGTGGGGCTGGGGGCGGCCGGGCTGGCACGCCGAGTGCGCGGCCATGGCGACGGCGACCCTCGGGCACGGCGTCGACGTCCTCGTCGGGGGCGCGGACCTCGCCTTCCCGCACCACGGCTACCAGACGGCGATGGCCGAGGCGGCCTCCGGAGTCGGCCCGTTCGCGCGGGCGCAGGTGCACGTCGGGGCGGTCTCCCAGGACGGCGCGAAGATGGCCAAGTCCACCGGTAACCTCACCCTGGTCGCCGACCTGCTGCGGGTGGCCAGCGGCCCGGCGCTGCGCCTGCTCGTGCTCGACCGGCCGTGGTCGCAGCCGTGGGAGTACCGGCCGGAGCTGGTGGAGCGGGCCGCGGAGCGGCTGGACGCGCTGTACACCGCCGCCGGCCGGCCGTCGTCCTCGCCGTCCGCCGCCGGCGCGGTGACCGACCGGCTGCTCGACGACCTCGACGTCCCCGGCGCGCTCGACGTCGCGCTGACCGACGGCGGGGACGCCGCCCGGCTGCTGGTGCGGGTCCTGTCCCTCGGCTGACCGGCCCGGCCTCCGACCCGCCGGGACCGCGTCCGTGGACAGCCGCCCGCTGCTCTGGTGACCTGGGCGGGTGCGCGCCTCCGACGGGGTGGACCACCCCCTGTTCGCCCGGTTCTACGCCCGGCTGGCCCCGGCCATGGAGCGGTCCGGGGCGGGGGAGCACCGGCAGCGGCTGCTCGCGGCGGTCTCCGGGCGGGTCGTCGAGGTCGGCGCGGGGACGGGGGCCAACTTCGCGCACTTCCCGGCGTCGGTCACCGAGGTGGTGGCCGTCGAGCCCGAGGCGTATCTGCGGGCCCGGGCGGAGGAGGCCGCGCGGCACGCCCGCGTGCCCGTGACCGTGGTCGACGGCGTGGCCGACCGCCTGCCGGCCGGGGACGGGGAGTTCGACGCGGCCGTCGTCACCCTGGTGCTGTGCAGCGTCCCCGACCCGGACGGCGCGCTGCGGGAGATCTCCCGGGTGCTGCGGCCGGGTGGGCGGTTGCACTTCTGGGAGCACGTCCGGGCCGACGGCGGCGCGCTCGCGCGGGTGCAGCGGGGGCTGGACCGCACCGTCTGGCCCGCCCTGTGCGGCGGCTGCCACGCGAGCCGGGACACCCTTGCGGCGGTCGAGGGCGCCGGGTTCCACGTCGAGCAGGTGGACCGGTTCCGGTTCCCCGACGCGGTGCCACCGATGCCCACGGCGCCGCAGGTGCTGGGGACCGCCGTCCGCACCTGACCCGGTCGTCCGCCGTCGGGTGGTCCGTCCCGCCCGATCACCCCCGCCCGGTGGCAGGACCGAACCAGCGGGTCAGCGCCTCCTCCAGGCCCGCGTCGGTACCGTCCCCGACCCAGGCGACGTGCCCGTCGGGTCGGACCAGGACGGCGGCAGGGGGCTCGACGACACCGACGACCGGCAGCTCCCAGAGCCCGTCGTAGGAGGCGTCGACCAGCTGGACGCGGTCGCCCCACGGTCCCACCGCGATGCTGCCCGGCTCGCCCAGGTCCAGCAGCGCCGGGCGGCCACCGTGCAGGAGCGTGGACACCCGCAGCGGACCGGCCGCGGTTCCCACGTCGAGATCGGGCATGCGGCGGCCCACCAGCGGGTGTCCGCCGTCGGCCTCGTGGCGGACGTCCAGGCCGAGGTGCAGGGCGGCCAGCCTCTGCCGGGCCCCGTCCACGGACAGCAGGTCGGCCACGACGTCGGCGAGCGCGCTCACGCGGGCGTCGGTCCGCTGCGTCGCCGACATCGCCATCGTGTGCTTCAGGACGCGGGCCGTGGCCGGGTGGCGCTCGGCCTGGTAGGTGTCCAGGAGGCTGTCCGGTGCGACGCCGTCGACCACCAGAGCGAGCTTCCACCCCAGGTTCACCGCGTCCTCGACGCCGAGGCCGACCCCCTGCCCGCCGGTGGGGCCGTGCACGTGGGCGGCGTCGCCGGCCAGCAGCACCCGCCCGGCGCGGTAGGCGGCCGCCTGCCGGGTGGCGTCGCTGAACCGCGAGATCCACCTGGGGTCGCGCACGCCGAAGTCGGTGCCGTACACCGCGACCAGCGCCCTGCCGAGGTCGGCCAGGGTGGGTTCGGTCGCCGGACCGACTTGCTGCTCCGTGACGAGCACCTGCGTCGTCCGACCGTCGTCCAGGGGGGTGAGTCCGTGGATCCCCGTCTCGTCGACGCGGACGCCCTTCGGCGTCTCCTCGGTGACCTCCACCTCGGCGATCAGGGTGGTCCTGGTCGCCTCCCACCCGGGGAACCCGATGCCGGCGGCCTTGCGGATGGTGCTGCGTCCGCCGTCGGCCGCCACCAGGTACCGCGCGCGCATCGGGGCGCCGTCGGCCAGGTGCAGGTCGACCCCGTCGGCGTCCTGCGCGAACCCGACGACCTCTCGGCCCCGGTGGACCGGCACGCCCAGCTCGCCGATCCAGCCGGCCAGGATCTCCTCGATGCGGCTCTGGACCAGCGCCAGCGTGTACGGGTGCCGGGTCGGGACGTCGCTGACGTCCATCGACGCGTTGGCGAAGGACGCCGCCGGAACGACCTTCCCGGCGGCGAGGAAGCGGTCGGCGATGCCTCGCTGGTCGAGGATCTCGATGGTGCGCGAGTGGAAACCGCGGGCGCGCATGCCCACGAGGCCCGGCGTGGAGCGCCGCTCCACGACCTGCACGTCGACCCCGGCCAGCGCCAGCTCTCCCGCCAGCACCATCCCCGTGGGACCCGCACCGGCAACGAGCACGTCGACCATCAGCACCACCCTCACGCAGGCCCTCGTCGGGCAGGACCGGGGGAGTGTGAGGGACGGGGAGGGCCTTGCCGCAAGACCCCCCGTCCGCTGTACGTTCGGAGTGACGGCCCCGGTGATCCTCGCTCCCGAGCGACCTCAGCAGCCGCCGCTGCCGCCACCCCATGCGCCGCCGCCACCCCAGGCGCTGCCGGCTGCAGTCGACGTCGACGGCGGGGCGAGTCGGGTGTCGTACTGGGCGGGGTCGACGTAGCCGGCGCCGCGCCGGCGGCGGTCCGGCTCGGGCAGCCGGGCCCACACCACCAGGGCGAGCAGCAGCACGACCGCGACGACGACGCCGATGACGCTCATGGCTGCTCCTCCTGCCGGGGAAGGGCAGTGTGCAGCGTCGCTGACCTCGGCGCCTAGACCATCCTCTGCCCATGGACGCCGATCCGACGTGCCCCCGGGCTCTGCTCCAGCGCGACGCGAGGGCACTGATCGGCCTGCTCGCCGTCGTGGAGGGTCATGCGATGGCCGGCACGTTCGACCCCCTCAACCACCGGGTGCGGTACTCGCTGGGCGAGCGCGATGACCCGCCGCAGTCGGTGCCGGTGCCGTAGGTGCTGGCAGCGCCGCGACCTCGCCGTAGGTCTACGTCGTTATCACGGCGTTGTGGTTGCCAGCACTGGCGGTGGCCATCGCCTCCACCATCACGCCGACGGTCATGGTCCTGAGACGGTCCGGCACTCGCCGCGTGCCGTTCTCCTTCGGCTCGGGCACAGCCCGAGCGCCCTGGTGGGCCACCCTCCTCTCGTTCCTGGGCACACCCGTGTACTTCCTGAGCGCTCGCGGCCTCGGCGGCAGCGCCGGCTTCTGGTCCTGCTTCATCGCGGCGGTCGGGATCACCGTGGTGATCCAGGCAGGCCTGGTGCTTCGGCACAACCGATGTGCGAGGTCCCCCTGAGCGGCTCATTCGAGGACAGCCACGTCCTCACAGGGTGCGTCCATGACCATCACCGGTCGCTGTTCCCGAGTCCTCACGGACGAACGCTGATGATCGTCTTCCCCCTGCGTCGCTCGGTCGGGTTGAAGGCGGCGACGGCATCGTCGAGGGTCGCGACGTTGCCGATGTTCGTCCGTAGTCGTCCGTCCCGCACCCGCTGCACGACCTCACGCAGTTGTGCTCGATCGGACTCGACGACGAAGTCGACCGCCAGACCGTCGGCGGGCCGCGCTTCGGCCGGTCCGACGACCGACACCAGCGTTCCGCCGCCTCGAATCAGACCCACGGACCGCTGCTGGATGTCGCCGCCAATGACGTCGAAGACCAGGTCGACTCCGTGGACGTCTTCCAGCGCGTCGTTGTCGAGGTCGACGAACTCCTGCGCGCCGAAGTCCAGCGCCACTCGACGGTCGGCAGCGCGTCCGGTGCCGATGACGTGCGCACCAAGCTCACGCGCGAGCTGCGTCACCATCGCTCCGACTGCGCCGGCCGCGCCGTGCACGAGCACGCTCTGCCCTGCCTGGAGGCGGCCGTGCTCGAACAGTCCCTGCCACGCGGTCAGCCCCGAGATCGGCAGGCTCGCGCCCACCGTGAAGTCGACGTCGCCCGGCAGCGGCGCGAGGTTGCGTGCCTCGACGGCCACGTACTCCGCCAGGGTGCCGTCGCGGTGCCAGTCCGTGAGGCCGAACACCCGCTGTCCCACCGACAGCCCCGTCGTGCCATAGCCGAGGGCGGCGACCACTCCGGCCAGCTCGTGCCCAGGGATCGACGGTGTTCGGTCACGGCCGCGGCGATCGGTCCAGGTCGAGGGCCACGCCAACTCGGTCGGGACGAATCCCGACGCATGGACCTCGACGACGACGTCGTTGATCGCCGCCGGCGGCTCCGGCCGCTCGACCAGAGTCATCCCGGCCGTGCCCGCCGCCTGGTCCGTCACGACGATCGCCTTCATCAGGCACCTCCCCTACGTCCAGTCCTCTCTGCTGCACCATGAGGCCTGCCCGGCCTTCGCGACCGTCGTCAGCGTGGCGAGGCGCGCCTCAACACCTCTGCCCCGGTGTTTCGTGCGGTCGATCGGCGTAGCGAGACAACCACTGGCCGGACCAGGCCGCAGCGGGGCGGGCAGTCGCTCGACACCGGATCGTGGGCGACCACGTCGTCACCGGACGTCGGCCGGCTGTGCCACAGAGGCCGGCGAGGGACCGGCCGGGTGCCCTCGCGTGCGCAGGCGCACCGCTCCTGGAGCCGCTCGTGGCCGAACCGTGGGACGGGGATGGCCGTTGGGTAGTCGCCACGCGCGCGGGTCGGCCCGGGACGCAGCAGTTCCTCTCCGCTCAGTCGATCGGCCGTACCGTCCCGCTCGTCCGAGGCCCGGGCGGGTTCGCCTGGGCACGAGTGCGTCACCGGGAGGTCCGCGTGAGCATCGTGGTGCGTTTTCCGGTAGTCGGCTTGACGCGTCAGCAGTACGACGAGGTGAGCCTCCGCCTGGAGAAGGCCGGGATGTGGCCTCCGGACGGCATGCAGCTGCACGTGCTGTTCGGGACTGACGGGGACCTGAAGGTGAGCGAGATCTGGGACTCCCCTGAGCAGCTCACAGCATTCGGCCAGCAGCTCCTGCCGGTGCTCAACGAGGTCGGAGTCCAAGCCGCCGGCGAACCGGAAGTCTTCGAGGTCCACAACCTGGAACAGCCGCGGACGACGGCGTAGTCGTCCTGGTGGCGCGCCGAGCGGCCCGCCATGGGACACGCTTCTGACCAAGCCGGTCGACCGCGGTCTGTACGTCGGGCGACCGTCCGGACCGGCGGGCGGGGCGACGTCACGCAGGGGCGCTGAGCGGCGGGTGCTCGAGCACGCGGGGCTTGTACTCGACCAGCTGGATGCGGCCGTCGAAGGTGCGGTGCTCGATCATCTCGAGGGCGACGTCCGGATAGCCGTCGTAGATGCGTTCTGCGCCCGTGGCCCCGGTGATCACCGGGAACATCACGACTCGGAAGCGGTCGACGAGTCCGGCTCGTAGCAGGGACCGGCACAGGCTGAGGCTGCCGATCGTGCTGAGGAGCCCCGAGCCATTCGCTTTCATGGCGCGGACCGCCTCGACGGCGTCGTCGCGGACGAGCGTGGAGTTGGCCCACGTCAGTGGCTCCTCGAGTGAGGAGGAGAACACCACCTTGGACGCTTGTGTGAGCTCGTCGACGGACGCCTCTTCTTCGGGCCTGAACTCGTCTTGGCCATCCGGCAGCTCGCCGGCGGCGAAGCCCGACATCAGGCGGTAGGTGTTCGCTCCCATCAGGTAGGTGACCTCGGGCTGCTCGCCGAGCCATGCGAGGTACTCCGGGCCCTCGAGGCCCCAGAACCCGGGCCAGCCCTCTCCCGATGCGTAGCCGTCGAGGGAGGTGATGAAGTCGACGAGAAGCTCCGACATGGCGGCGTCCTTTCCTCGGGTGTCACGAGCGTGGACCGGCCAGGAACCACGAACTCATCGACCGCGCTGTGGGGGAACGAGGAAACGCATGACGCTGCGACGCCCCGAGTCCTTGAGCCGGCCTCCGAGCTGGCAGAGCAGAAAGCTGTGTGCCCTCGATCTGGCCCGGTGCTAGACACAGCGGGCATGGCACGCGCGTCGGAGGAGCGACTGGCGGGCGGCAACTTCAGTGTCGTGCACCGCTCGGGCGGGGAGGTCCTTCGCGGGAGGCATCCCTGGAGCGTCACGACGATCGGATTGTTGCTGCACCTGAACGAGGCAGGGTTCGCGGCATCACCCTGTCCTGTCGGGAACGGCTTTGCAGCGGACGGTCGTGAACGGCTGGCCTTCATGGACGCTCAGCCCCAAGGCGGTCGGCCATGGTCGGCTGAAGGCATCTACGAGTTGGGGCAGCTCCACCGCCGATTGCATGAACTCGCGTCCACCTTTCGCCCCGACCATCCGACATGGTCGAGCGGTTGGCCCCGAGGGCTGCCGTTGCATGACACGGACGTGGTGATAGGGCATGGCGACCCGGGGCCGTGGAATGTCCTTGCCCGAGACGACCGGTCCATGCTCATGCCCGAACACGCCGACTAGGAGGGCGTGCAGCTGCCGTGCCGGCTGCCGATCCAACAGCCGCGGCAAGGTGTCCCACGGTGAGCAGTCAGGGCACGCGGGGGCCGGAGGACGGGCCCTAGAAGGGTGGTGGGTCGTCGTCCGGGCCGGGCGCCGGTGGCTGGGGTGGGGGTTGGGCCAGCACGCGGGGTCCGGTGAGGGGTAGTGCGGGCCGGTCGGTGCCCGGTGGCCGGCTGGTGCGGGTCACGGCGCTGGGGGTGGTGACGGTCAGCACGCCGTCGGGGGTCAGGGCGTAGGTCCAGCCGCGGGCGAAGGTCTTGAGCCGGTGATGGCGCCGGCACAGGCAGCACAGGTTCTCGCAGGCGGTGCGTCCGCCGCAGCCGTGCGGGGTGACGTGGTCCAGATCCGCCCAGCCGGCCTTGTTGGCACAACCCGGGTGGCGGCAGGTGCGGTCGCGGGCCTGCAGCCAGCGGCGCTGGGCCGCGGTGGGCGCGTAGCCGTCGATGGGTGCGGGCCGGCCCAGCAGCGGGCACGCGCAGTCGCCGGTGGGGTGGGTGGGGCAGCCGCGGCGGGCCAGCCGTTCGATCTCGGCGCGGGTGGTGGTGGCCAGCAGCCCGCCGGCGGCGTCGGTGAGCGCCACGGTCAGCGTGCCGCCGGCCGGCGCCTGCAGCCCACCGGGGCAGACCGCGTCCAACTGGGCGAGCAGTGCCCGCAGGTGAGCGGCGGTGATCGGCTGCCCGTCGACCTCACCGGTCGGCGCCGCCACCGCCCCCGGCCGCGCCCACGCCGCCGGCACCGGACCGCCGTCGGCGAGGAAGCGGGCGGGGGTGAGCGCGTCGAGGGGGGCGGTGACGGTCAGCTGCGCGGTCACCGGCTCCCGCCCGGCCTCCCAGGGCCGCAGCACCAGATCGGCCAGCGCACCCACCCGCAGCATCCCCAGCGGCCGCTCCTCGCCGGCGGTCTTCGCCGCCCGCGCCAGGCCGTCGACCACGCCGCGGCAGGCGGTGGCCAGCTCGTGCGGCATCTTGGCCACCAGCTCCGACATGCCATCCCCGACCGGGCGCACCACCACGTTCACCCCCCGCTCGGCATCGCGGCGGCGCCGGTCGGCGGCCGCCGCGGCATCGCGGGCGGCCAGCTCGGCGGCCACCACCGCCTTGAGCCGGCGGATCGACAACTCCCCGGCCCGGGGCAGCACCGCCGCCTCCACGGCCGCCAGGATCGCCGGATCGGTGGCCCGCGCCTTCCAGCCCAACTCCGCGGCGATCGCCCGGGCCCGCGGCCAGTCCAGCCGCCCCTCGGCCAGCGCCGCCCGCGTCCCCGGCAACGTTCCGGTCAGCGCCGCCGCCTGGTCGATCAGGCCGCTGGCCGCGGCGCGGGAGGTGTTGAGCACCAACGCCAACTCGTCGGCGAAGAACTCACTGACCCCCGCCGGCTGCCCCGGCCCCCGCTGGGCGTCCGCGGCGGCACCGGGCTGCCCGGGCCGCCGGTCGTGCGTGTCGGGCCGGTCGGCGGCCAGCCCGGCGATCAGATCGAGCTTGTACGCGGCCAGCATGCCCTCCAGCTGCTGCAGCCGCTGCAACTCAGCGGCCTTCTCCTCCGGACTGCGGGCGTGCACCGGCAACGCGTCGGACAGCTGCACCGGCACCGGGTCCACCGGCACGCCGGCCGGCAGCTCGAGTGGGGCCACCGTCAGCCCCACCCCGAACCCGCTGCCACCGAACACGCCCTCAACCTAGGCCGGGGGTACGACAATTCCGGCCTCTCACCAGCGAAGACATCGCAGCACGACCCCGCCTCCGCGCGGTCGACCGGCTGCGGGATCCAAGCCAGGCCTCGCCCACACCGACGTCCTCCGCACCTCGCGACCCGGGACCTTCGACCCTGCCCGCGCCCGGCCCGGCCGCCCCTAACCTGTGCCGACGGCGGGCCCGACCGCCGGACCGGTGCCGTCGCACGGCGGCGGACGGAGGGTGGGTGGGTGCTGGTGAGCGCGAACGGGCAGAGCCCCCGGATCCGGGTCTTCCTCCTCGACGACCACGAGGTGGTCCGGCGCGGCGTGGCCGACGTGCTGGAGAGCGACCCGGGGATCACCGTCGTCGGCGAGGCGAAGAACGCCGCCGAGGCCCTCGCCCGCGTCCCCGCGCTGCGCCCGGACGTCGCCGTCCTCGACGTCCGGCTCCCGGACGGGGACGGCGTCACCGTCTGCCGTGAACTGCGGTCGCGGATGCCCGAGCTCAAGGTCGTCATGCTGACCAGCTACAGCGACGACGAGGCGCTGTTCGAGGCGATCATGGCCGGGGCCTCGGGCTACCTGCTCAAGCAGATCCTCGGGCAGGACCTGGTGAGCGGCGTCCGGGCCGTGGCCGCCGGCGGCTCGCTGCTGGACCCGACGGCCACCACCGCCGTGCTGGAGCGCCTGCGCCGCGCCGCCGAGCCGGTCGGCCCGCTGGCGAAGCTCAGCGAGCAGGAGCGCACCGTGCTCGACCTCATCGGCGAGGGGCTGACCAACCGGCAGATCGGGGAGCGCATGTTCCTGGCCGAGAAGACGGTCAAGAACTACGTCTCCCACCTGCTGGCCAAGCTGGGCCTGGAGCGGCGCACGCAGGCCGCCGTCCTCGCCACCGAGCTGCGCGGCTCCACCCCGCCGGCCTCCCGCCAGGCCTGACCGGCCCCAGCGCCGGCCCTCACGCCGGCCCCAGCGCCGACCCCGGCACCGGCCTCAGCGGGTCGGCGCCCACCAGCGCACCCGGGTGCCGCCGTCGGGCAGCGACCCCACGCTGAACCCGCCCCCGCGGGCCCGGGCGCGGGCCTCGAGGTTGCGCAGCCCGCTGCGCGCGGCGTGCGGCTCGATGCCCCGGCCGTCGTCGACGACCTCGAGCACGACCTCGTCGCCCACGTCGACGGTGACCGTCACGTGCCCGGCGCCGGAGTGCCGCGCGGCGTTGCTCACCGCCTCCCGGGCGACCGCCTCGACGTCGGCGGCGAGCTGGCCGGTGACCAGGCTGTCGACCGCGCCGGACATCCGCACGATCGGGCGCAGGTCCCGGCCGGCGGTCTCGGTGACGATGTCGAGGACCCGGCGGCGCAGGCTCGTGGACGGGTCGGCGTCGGTGGCGTGCAGGTCGAAGATCGTCGTCCGGATGTCGCGGACGGTCTCGTCGAGCTGGTGGACCACCTGCCCGATGCGTCGCTGCGCCTCCGGGTCGGGGACCCGCGGCAGCACCGACTGCAGGGTCAGCCCGGCGGCGAACACCCGCTGGATGACGTGGTCGTGCAGGTCCTGGGCGATGCGGTCGCGGTCGGCGTAGACGTCCAGCCGGCGGGCCAGCCGCTGCCGGGCGGCCATGTCCAGTGCCGCGGCGATCTGGTCGGCGAAGGAGGCCAGCAGCGGCGGCAGGTCCGCCGGGAAGGGGGGCGCCCCGGGACGGCGGACGGCGAGGACGACGACGTCCTGCGCGCTGGCCCCGGGCAGCCGCACGCCGATGCACGGCCCCCCGGCCGGCCCGAGCACCCGCCCCGGCGGCCCCGGCTCCGTCGCGTCCAGCGTGACCACCGACTCCGCGGCCAGGACCGCCGCCAGCACCGGGTGGTCGCAGGCGGACACCCGGGCGTCGACGCCGTCCGTACCGCCCTCACCGGCCCGCGCCCGGACGACGTGGCAGCCGTCCGAGGCATCCGGCCCCGTCAGCAGCCACGCCGTGTCGGCCCCGGTCAGCTCGGCCACCCGCGCGGCGATCAGCGTCAGGGCGTCGTCGGGGGTGGAGGCGCTGAGCAGGCAGGCACGGACGTCGGACACCGCGGTCGTCCACCGCCGGCGGGCCTCGCCCTCCTCGTACAGGCGGGCGTTGTCGATCGCGATGCCGGCGGCGCCGGCCAGCGCGGTGAGCACCGCCTCGTCCTCGGCGGTGAACACCCCCTGCCGCTTCTCGGTCATGTACAGGTTGCCGAACGCCTCGCCCCGGACCAGCACGGGCACGCCCAGGAAGGACCGCATCGCCGGGTGGTGCGAGGGGAACCCGACCGACGCCGGGTGTCGCCGGAGGTCCGGGATCCGCAGCGGCCGCGGATCGGTGATGAGCTGGCCCAGCACGCCCTTGCCCTCGGGCAGGGCGCCCATCCGGGCGGCCAGCTCGTCGTCGATGCCCACGGTGATGAACGCGGCCAGCCCTCCGTCGGGCGCCAGCACGCCCAGCGCGCCGTAGCGGGCGTCGACGAGGTCGGCGGCCACGTCGACCAGCCGGTGCAGCGTGGTCTCCAGGTCCAGCCCGGTGGAGACGCTGAGGAAGGCGTCGAGCAGGTGCTGCACCCGGGCCTGGCTGCGCGCGACGGCGGTCAGCCGGTCCTGCACCTCCTGCAGCAGTTCGGTCAGGCGCATGCCGGCCAGCGGGGACTCCGTGGCCTCTGGGTGCCTCCCCGGCTCGGACGGCGCAGGCGACATGTGCGACCCCCTCTTCGCACAACCGAGACTTCCACGTCCGGAATGCGAAGGGAACCGGATTCCTGCGGATCGCGCCGATCAGGCGGGGTAGGGGACGGCGGAGGGGGAGACCCGCCCAGCCGGCAGGGGGACGGCGCGCCAGCCGCGCACCAGGTCCATCGCGACGGTGACGTAGCGCCGGTCCGGCCACGGCCCCGGACCGGCCCAGGGCAACCCGTCGAGGGCGGCGACCTCCGCCGGGTCGGTGACCGCCCGGGAGGGGCCCACCACGGTGACCGCCCAGCCGGTCCGGCTGTGCTCGTCGAGGCAGTCCGCCTCGAACGCGACGACCGCGCCCCGGGTCCCCAGCAGCAGCGGGCTGCCGTCCCGGGCGGAGATCACCACGCGGCCGTCGTACACGTGGAAGGGGACCGGCTGGATGGTCGGCAGCGCGTCGAGGCTGAACGCCAGCCGGCCGATCCGGACGGTGCCGATGAGGGCGCGGCACTCCTGCTCGGCCAGCACCTCGACGACGCGGTCCTGGTCCGTGGTCGGCACGGGGGTCCTCTCGCAGCCGTGGGCGGCACACCCGGGGTTGGGGGGCCGCACCTGGTCGACGGCTCGGCCTCACTGTCCGCGGAGGCCGACGGCGGTGCGCAGGGACGGAGGTCCTGAGACCGACGGTCGACCGTCCTGCACGACCGTCGCACGGGACCGACCGGGACGCGACCCGGCCGGTGCGGGCAGGCGGCGGGCGGGCGGCACCCGGGCACCGCTCACCGGGCGTCGTCCGCCAGGGGGACGACGGCGACCGGACAGGTGGCGCGGTGCAGCACGCCGTGCGTGGTCGAGCCCAGCCGCGCCAGACGGCGGCGCCGGTGGCCGACGACCAGCAGCTCGGCGGTGAGCCCGGCGGCCACCAGGGCGCGGGCGGTGCGGTCGCGCACGACGACCTCGCGCACCGCGACGTCGGGGAACTTGTCCGGCCAGCCGCCCAGGGCCTCGGCGAGCAGCCGCTGCTCGTCGGCGAGCACGCCGGCCCAGTCGATGAGCGGGGCGACCGACTGGAGGGCGGTGTCGAGGTCGACGTCTTGCCAGGCGTGCACCGCCACGAGGTCGGTGCCGCGCGCGGCGGCCTCGGCGAAGGCGAACGCCAGCACGTCCTCGTCACCGGCCCGGCGCTCCACGCCGACGACCACCGACCGCCGGCCGCGGACGACGGCCGCGGTCTCGTCGGGGACGACCACCACCGGGCACGGGGCGTCCAGGGCCAGCGCGTTCGCGGTGGACCCGACCAGCAGGCCGGCGACCCCGCCGACGCCCCGGCTGCCGACGACGACGAGGGCGGCTCCCGCCCCGGCCTCCCGCAGCGCCTCGGCCGGCCCCCTGTCGGCCACCGACCAGGAGACCCGGCCGGCGCCCAGCACCTCCTCCGCCTGCGCGGCCGCGGACTGCAGCACCGCCTCGGCGCTGCTCTGCAGCAGGCCGGGGAGGTCGACGTCCCGCACGGGGCGTGCGGCGATGCCGCCCCGCGGCCAGGCCACCGCGGAGACGAGGAGCAATGGCGCCCCCCGCAGCCGCGCCTCCTCCCGGGCGAAGTCCGCCGCCCGGGCGGCAGCGGCGGAGCCGTCGATGCCGACGACGACCGGTCGGGTCCCTGAGTGGGTCACGGCTCCTCCTCGCTGGCGCGGACTCCGCCCGACGCTAGGGCGGGCCGGGGGAGGCCCCCAGGGTCACGCGGCGCAGGGCCCGGGGACCTCCGTCCCTGCGGGTGCCCGCCGCAGGTCCCCCAGCGGTGCCCGCCGCAGGTCCCCCAGCGGTGCCCGCCGCAGGTCTCTCAGCGCACCGCCGCCGTCCGGCCGGCCTGCCGCTGCGACGGGACCAGCGGCCGGGGCACCGGGACGACCAGGACCGGGCAGGCGGCCGCGCCGGCCAGTGCCACGGCCAGGGTGGCCGGCGAGTTCGGCGCGCGCCCCACCACCAGCAGGTCGGCCGTCCGGGACGCCATCAGCAGGGCGTCCGCGGGGTCGCCGTGCCGCACCTCCACCGTGACCGGGACGCCGGGGTGGCCCTCCCGGCGCGGGGCGACGTACTGCTCGACGAGGTCCCGCTCGGCGGCGTCCACCGCGGCCCGGTGGCGGTCCTCGACCCCGCCGGGCACCTCCCGGCGGCGGGTCCAGGTGTGCAGCACGTGCAGGCCGGTGCTGCGCAGGGTGGCGGCGGTCACCGCGGCGTCCAGCAGGTCGGCGGTGCCCGGCCCGCCCTCCACCCCGACCACGACCCCGGAGCCGGCCGCCGGCCGCGGGCGGTCGACGAGCACCGGGCAGGCCGCGCGCCGCAGCAGCGCCCCCGTCCCCGGGTCGAGCCGGCCCGCCGTCCCCCGGACCACGACCAGCTCCGCCTGCCGGGACTCGTCGGCCAGCACCAGGTCGGGCGGCCCGTCGCGGACGACGACGGTGACCGAGCCGGCGGGCAGCGCCTCGACCGCCGCGGCGCGGGCCCGCTCCAGCTCGGGCCCGGCGGGGACGGCCGTCCGCGACGGGACGGCCTGCACGATGCGCACCGGCAGCAACCGCCGGGCGGCCTCCGTCGCCGCGGTCCGGGCGGCTGCGGTGGTGGCGTCGGACCCGTCGACTCCGACGACGACGGGGCGGAACCGGCGGGCGGACGAGGACATGGGGAGCTCCCTCGGTCTGCGGGTGCGCCTCTCAGCATCGACCGGAGCGGGGTCGGAAGGCCCGGGCCGGGCGTCCCGGGCACCACCGACCAACGTCCCTCCCTGCCGGCGCCGGCCGCCGACACGATCCGACGGGACGCCGGTCGACCGGCCCGGACGCTCGAGGGGACGGCCGTGCACGCCTGGGTGGTGGAGCAGCCCGCGCCGATCGACGAGGGGCCGCTGGTCCGCGTGGAGCGCCCGCTCCCGGAACCGGGGGCCGGCCAGGTGCGCGTCGACGTGGTCTGCTGCGGCGTCTGCCGCACCGACCTGCACGTCGCCGAGGGCGACCTCCCGCCGCACCGGCCCGCGGTCGTGCCCGGCCACGAGGTGGTCGGCCGGGTGGCCGCGCTCGGTCCCGGGACCAGCCGGTTCGCCCTCGGCGACCGGGTGGGGGTGGCGTGGCTGGGCCGCACCGACGGCACCTGCCGCTGGTGCCGGCACGGCCGGGAGAACCTCTGCACGGCACCGGTCTTCACCGGCTGGGACGTCGACGGCGGCTACGCCGACGCCTGCCTGGTCGACGAGCGCTTCGCCCACCGGCTGCCCGACGGCGTCGACGACGAGCACGCCGCGCCGCTGCTGTGCGCCGGGATCATCGGCTACCGCGCGCTGCGGCTGGCCGAGGTCCCGCCCGGCGGCCGGCTGGGCGTCTACGGCTTCGGCGGCAGCGCGCACCTCACCGCCCAGGTGGCCCTGGCCCAGGGGCTGCGGGTGCACGTGCTCACCCGCGGCGAGCACAACCGCGCCCTGGCCCGCGAGCTCGGCGCGGACTCGGTGGGCGACGCCCGCGACGCCCCGCCCGAGCCGCTGGACGGCGCGATCCTCTTCGCCCCGGCCGGCGACCTCGTGCCCGTGGCGCTGCGGGCCCTCGACCGCGGCGCCACCCTCGCCGTCGCCGGCATCTGGCTCTCCGACGTCCCGCGGCTTGACTACGCCGCCGAGCTGTTCGGCGAGCGCCGGCTGCGCAGCGTCACGGCCAACACCCGCCGCGACGGCGAGGAGTTCCTGACCCTCGCGGCGCGGCTCGGCGTTCGCGCGACGACGGTGGCCTACCCGATGGACGACGCCCCGCGGGCGCTGGCCGACCTCGCACACGGCCGGTTCGGCGGCGCGGCGGTCCTGCACCGCTGAGCGGAGTGCTCCGGCGCGGTTCCCGCGCCCCTCGCACTCCGCCGGCAGCCGTCAGGCGCCGAAGCGGTGCTCGAAGCGGGCCGACAGCAGCGTCCCCAGGACGGCCGGGATCCAGAAGACGAGCAGGCGGAAGGCCAGCGCGGCCGCGCAGGCGTCGGCCAGCGGAGCGCCGAGGGCGGTGAGCGCCAGCAGCAGGGTGACCTCCGCGGCGCCGGGGGCGCCGGCGGCGGGCAGCAACGCCCACAGCAGGTGCAGGCCGGCGTAGGCGGTGGCGGTGGCCAGCACCGGCACCGACGCGCCGACGGCGTGCATCGCGGCGGCCAGCGCGACCGCCTCGAGGGCGACGCCGACGACCGACCAGCCCACCTGCGCGCCGCGGTGCCACGGCCACCCGGCGCCGTCCCGGCCCGGGCCGCGGCCGAGGGTGCGCACGACCTGCCGGCGCACGTGCGGCCCGGTGTCGTTCCGGCGGGCCAGCCACTGGCCGGCCATCACCAGCGCCCAGGCGCCCAGGCCCAGCGCGACGGCGGGCACCAGCG
Source organism: Geodermatophilus sp. SYSU D00965 (assembly GCF_054050075.1). NCBI lineage: Bacteria > Bacillati > Actinomycetota > Actinomycetes > Geodermatophilales > Geodermatophilaceae > Geodermatophilus > Geodermatophilus sp. SYSU D00965. The sequence goes on from NZ_JBJGYQ010000027.1 coordinate 29,161, forward strand.
CCGCCGGGGTGCGCCAGCTGCCCAGGCGGCCCTCCTGCAGCGCCAGCGCGAGGGTGCCCGCGGCGACGAGGACCGCCGCCACGACCTCGCCCGTGACGTACCGGTCGACCGCCCGCCGGGCCGCGTCGGGCAGCACGCCGGCCCGCTCCAGGAAGCGCGCCGCCGACCGGCGCCACCCCTCACCGCCGTGCAGCAGCGACGCCCCCTCGGCGCCCATCGACGCGCCGTAGGTCCGCCCGAGGGCCAGCCGCCGCTCGACGGTCAGCAGCGCCGCGGTCGCGTGGCCGGCCCGGGCCAGCACCGCCAGCGCGACCGCGGCGCCCAGCCAGCGCCAGCCGTCGTCCTCCACCGCGTCGACCAGCCTGGGCGCGCCGGCGAGCAGCGGCACCCCGACGAGGACCAGCACGCACCCGGCGGCGACGGCCAGGCGGGCGGCGGCGCCGGGCGGCCCGAACTCCGGCCGGTCCGGGTCGGGCAGGTCCAGCCGCCGGCGGACGGCGGTGCGCAGCGCGTCCAGCCGGGGGCGGTCCGCCCGGACCTCGGCGCGGGTCGCCGACGACAGGCTCAGCGGCGCCAGCCCGGGCAGCGCGGTCGCCACGACGTCGCCGCCGAGGACCGCGACGGCGGTGTCCACGACCAGCGCCGGGTCGGTGCGCAGCGCGAGGGAGGCCATCAGCTCGGCGACGTCACCGGCCATCGCGTCGTCGTCGGCGCCGGTGAGGGCGTTGCCGAAGTCGACCACCCACACCCGCCCGGCGGCGTCGACGAGGACGCTGGCGGCCACCAGGTCGTGGTGGGCCACCCGGGCCTCCCGCAGCAGCGCGACCTGGTGCCACACCCGCGTGAGCAGCGCGGGGGTCAGCTCATCGGCCGGCAGCTCGTCGAGCCCCCGCCCCGGCACGAACTCCTGCACGACGAGAGCGCCGCGCTCGCTGCCCCGGGCGAGCAGCACGAGCGGGACGCGGACACCGCGCCCCCGCGCGGTCATCGCCGCCACCGCCTCGTGCTCGGCCTGCTGCCCGAGCGGTGCCACGGCGTCGGCGTCCTTGACGTCGCGCACCGCCAGCAGCCGCCACAGCCGGTAGAGCCAGTCGCGCTCGAAGCGGTCCGGTTCCAGGAACTTGACGTAGAGCCGGCCGCCGCGCTCGTCGACGGCCTCGAACGGGTGCGAGCTGCGCGCCCGCACCGCCGCCGGCCGCAGCTCGCGGACAGGCAGGCCGTAGCGCTCCAGCAGCCGCCCGACCGGTGCGGTCCCCACCTCCCGCCGCGGCACGCCGAACGCCCAGTGGACCACGGAGCCGATCGCCCAGCCGAGCGCGAGCCCGCAGACGACGTCCAGCGGCAGGTGCGCGCCGACGTACACCCGGGCCAGGGCCACCGTCCAGGCCAGCGCCCACGCCCACCGCCGTCCCCGCCGGGACACGTACGGCACGACAGCGGTGGCCAGCGCCGCCGCCACCGCGGAGTGCCCGGAGACGAAGCCGAGCCCGCCCACCGGCCCCTCGGGCAGGTTGACCTCGAGCTCGAAGCCACCCGGCCGCTCCCGCTGCACCAGGTTCTTGACCAGGTCGGCGGCGAGGTAGGCCAGGCCGCCGGAGACCAGCAGGTCCCGCGCCAGGCGGAACCGCCGGGTCAGGGCGGCCAGGCCGGCGAGCACCGGCACCGCCACCACGTTGCCCAGCTGCATGACCGCCCAGACGACCGGGAAGACCGCCGCGGGCAGGTCGTTGACGAGGCGGAACACGTCCCGCTCGAGCACCGGCAGCACGCCCCGCTGGGCGACGAGGAGACCCAGCCCCAGGACGGCGAGCCCCAACCCGGCGCGCACCAGGTCGACCGGGTGCCGCTGCACCGGCCGGCGACCCGGGCCCGGCCGCGGAGCCGGGAGGTCCCGGCCGGCGGGCGCGGCGACGCGCGAGGTCATGCGGGGAGTCCACACCGTCCGCGCCCGGCCCGCTCAGGGTCTTCCGGCCCGAGCCCTCCGTCCCGCCGGACACCGACGGAGGGCGGTGTCCGGCCGGCAGCGGCCCCCGACGCTGGAGGGGCCCCGCCGGCGGCCGGCGCGACCGCGGAGGACGGGCGGGCGAGCGGGGAGGACCGACGCCGTGACCGAACAGCACGACCTCTACCCGGTGCGGGTCGACGCGGCCCTGGAGTCGCCGCTCTCACGCTGGCTGTGGCTGGTCAAGTGGCTCCTGCTCGTCCCGCACGCGATCGTGCTGGCGTTCCTCTGGATCGCCTTCGTCGTCCTCACCGTCGTCGCCTGGTTCGCCATCCTGGTCACCGGCCGCTACCCGCGGCCGCTGTTCGACTTCGACGTCGGGGTGCTGCGCTGGAGCTGGCGGGTGCACTACTACGGCCACGCGGCCCTGGGCACCGACCGGTACCCGCCATTCACCCTCGCCGACGTGCCGGACTACCCGGCGCGCCTGGACGTCCCGTACCCCGAGCGGCTCTCCCGGGGCCTGGTGCTGGTGAAGTCCTGGCTGCTGGCCATCCCGCACCTGCTGGTCGTGGCGCTGTTCGCCGGCGGCGGCACCTGGCTGGCCGGCCGGCAGGGGCCGGACGACTCCTGGTGGGCCGCCGGCGGGCTGGTCGGCCTGCTCGTGCTCGTCGCGGGCGTCGTCCTGCTGTTCACCGGCCGCTACCCGGAGCCGGTCTACGACTTCGTCCTCGGCATGGACCGCTGGGTGCTGCGGGTCGCCGCCTACGTCGCGCTGATGACCGACCGCTACCCGCCGTTCCGCCTCGACACGGGCGGCACCGACCCCGCCTCCGCGCCCGGCGCCCCGCCGCCGGCTCCGGCCGCGCCGTCCGGCCCGGCCGCCGGGTGGTCGGCCGGCCGGGTGGTCGCCGTCGTCGTCGGCGCGGTGCTGCTGCTGGCCTCGACCGGCCTGCTCGCCGGGGGCGGCGGGCTGGCCTGGGCCGACGCCACCCAGCGCGAGGGCGGCTACGTCTGGACGCCGACCGAGGACCTCAGCACCGAGCAGTACGCGCTGGCCACCACCGCGATCACCCTGGACACCGCCGGTGAGGAGTGGCTGGTCGACGACGTGCTCGGCGACGCCCGGCTGCAGGTCACCGCCGAGGACCCGTCGACCGAGCTGTTCCTCGGCGTGGCGCCCAGCAGGGACGTCGCCCGGTACCTCGACGGCGTCGGCCGGCGCGTGGTCGCCGAGGTCGGTCCCCAGGGCGGCGCCCGGGGCGTGGAGGTGCGCGGCGGTCCGCCGGCGCAGCCCCCGGGCGACCTCGACATCTGGACGGCGCAGGCGCAGGGCCCCGGGACGCAGACCCTGACCTGGACGCCGTCCGACGGCGCCTGGACCGTCGTGGTGCTGCGGGCCGACGGCAGCGCCGGCGTGGACGTCGCGGCGCGCGCCGGGATCACCGCACCGGCGCTGCCCTGGCTGTGGGCCGGCCTGCTGGTGCTCGGCGGGCTGTTCCTGGTGGCCGGTGTCCTGCTGGTGGCGCTGGCCGTGCAGCGGGCGCAGGCCGTGCCCCCTGGGAACGTGCCGCCCGGCATGGTGCCGGCCCCGCCCGGGCCGGCCCCGGCGATGCCGCCCCCGGCGATGCCGGCCCCGCGGTCCGAGCCGGCTCCCGGCAGCCCGGCCGGCGGTCCGGCCGGCAGCTCCGTCGGCACCCCCGCGCCGGGGAGCGAGCGCTGACCGGCCGTCGGCGGTCCCGCACGGTCCCGTAGGCGCGGCGCCGCGCGCCCCGGGGCCGAGGGCGGGCGGATGATGCGCGGGTGACCGCCGACGGGACGCCGGTCGGGGAACTGTCCGGGGCAGCCGCTCCGGCGGTGCGGCACGCGCGCGTCCCCGCGGTGCGGGCCCGGCGTCCGGTGTGGCCGGCCGGGAGCGGCTCCCGTCGCCCGTCGGGGCGCGAGCGCGACGTCCCGAGAGTGGTGTCGCGGTCGGTGTGGGCGTACGGCGCGGCGTTCGCCGGAGCGGTCGCCCTGCTGGTGCTGTGGAGCGGGCGGCCCGGCGGGCTGCCGGCCCTGGACCGGGCGGTGCACGACCTGCTCGCGCCGGCCGGCGCGCCGCCGGCCTGGGCCGCCGACCTCGGCCGGGTGGGCGTGCTGCTCGGCTACCCGGTGCTGTGGGTGCCCGTCGTCGCGGTCCTGGTGTGGACGGCGCGCTGGCGGCACCTGCTGGTCTACGCCGGGAGCATCAGCGCGGTCGCGGCGGCCGCGCAGCTGGCCACCGGCGAGTCCGACCTGCACCGGCTGCTCCGCGAGGGGGTCACCGGCTCGCCGGGGGAGCTGAGCCTCACCGCGTGGCCGGTGATCGTGCTGTCCACCGTGGCCACCGCCGACCTGCTGGTGCTGACCCCGTCCGGGCGGCTGCGCCGATGCGGCTGGGCGGTCGTGGTGCTCGTCGTCGGCGGGCTGGCGGCGGTGCGCGTGGCGCTGGGGGTCGACACGGCGTCCAACGCGGTGGTCGGCGCCGCGCTCGGGTGCGGCGCCGCCGGGCTGCTGTTCGGCCTGCTCGCACCCGAGGACCGCTTCCCGGTCACCCTGCGCCGGGCGGACAAGGCCCACCTGGAGCTGGACGACGACCGCAGCGCGCGGGTGCTGCGCGCCGTCCGGGACCAGCTCGGCATCGAGGTCGCCGCGATCGAGCCGTACCGGCTGGACGGCTCGGCGGGCTCCACGCCCTGCCGGCTGCGGCTGGCGGCCGGCCCTCCGGAGCACCTGTTCGGCAAGCTCTGCGCGACGCCCCACCTGCGCTCGGACCGCTGGTACAAGCTGGCCCGGGTGCTCCGGTACGGCCGGCTGGAGGACGAGGCGCCGTTCGCCACGGTGCGCCAGCTGGTCCAGCACGAGGACTACATGCTCCGGCTGATGCGCGACGGCGGCGTGCAGGTGCCCGAGCCGGTGGGCGTGGTCGAGGTGCAGCCCGGCCGGGAGTACCTGCTGGTGACCGAGCTCGTCCCGGACGCCGTGGAGGTCCTCGAGTCGGGGGTGCCGGACGCGGTGGTCGACGACGCCCTCCGCCAGGTCCGCCGGCTGTGGGCCGCCGGCGTGGCCCACCGGGACCTCAAGCCGTCGAACGTGCTCGTGCAGGGCGACCGGGTGGTCCTCGTCGACGTCTCGTTCGGCGAGCTGCGGCCGACGCGCTGGCGGCAGGCGGCCGACCTGGCCAACGTGCTGCTGACCCTCGCGCTGGTCGCGGGCGCGCCGCGGGTGCTCGAGCGCGCCCTGGCGTTCTTCGACCGCGACGAGCTGGCCGAGGCCTTCGCCGCCACGGGCTCGCTCACCGTGCCCACCCAGCTCGCCCGGCGGCTGGACGAGGCCGACGGCGACCTGCTCGAGGAGTTCCGCTCGCTGCTGCCGCCCGCCCCCCGCATCCGGGTGCAGCGCTGGAGTCCGCGCCGGGCGCTGCTGACGCTGGCCACCGTCGGGGGAGCGGTGCTGGCGGTGGTGCTGCTCGCGCTCAACCTCCGCGCCGGCGGGCTGCTCTGAGCTCGGGCCGCCTCACCCGGCGCGGTCGGCGGCCTCCCGCAGCCAGCCCGCGACCTCGTCGTCCACCTCGGCCGGGTCGCGCACCTCCAGGTGGTGCACCCAGTGGTCCCCCGTGGGGTGGACGACCTCCTTCCACCGCGGGGACCCGTCCTGCCGGCCGAGCGAGACGGTGAGCACGACCGCCGCCGGGGACGAGCGCAGGTACCGGTCCGGCCGCCACAGCCAGGCGAACCCGCGCCGGCGGCGGAAGCCCACCTGGCTGGTGGTCACGCGCACCTCGGCCGCGCCGGCGGCGTCCACCGTCGCGGCGACCCGCTCGTACACCGCCAGGCCCAGCGGGGAGCCGGCGAAGAACTCCTCGGGCGTCCCGGTCCCCGCGGCCCGCTGCTTCGGCGTCACGTCCCGCGGTCCCGTCCCACTGCGGACCTCCGTCCCGGTGCGGTCCCCCTGCAGCGCAGACGATCGTCCGTCCGACCCGAGCCGGACGCGGTCGGAAGGCGCTCCGGCGGAGGGACTTCGGACCCGGCGGCCGCAGCTGACCGGGCGGGCACCTGCGGCGACCCCGGAGTCACCACGCGCCGTCCGCCCGGGTGCAGCGGGGACCGTCCCGTTCCACGACGGCGCCGGGGGAGGCCACCATGCCCTCGCTCCCAGCCGGGTCCCCGGGGAGCGCGCTGTCCCGGCCCGAGGAGCCGACATGTCGATCGACGCAGCGACCACCCGCTTCCTGGACGCCTTCGGCGGTGAGGTGGTGCGCCCCGACGACGCGGGGTTCGCCGCGGCCCGCGCCGCCGCCATCTGGAACGGCGACATCACCCGTCAGCCGGCACTGATCGCCCGGCCGCGGACGGCCGAGGAGGTCGCCGCCGCCGTCACCGCCGCCCGGCAGAGCGGGCTGGACCTCACCGTGCGCGGCGGAGGGCACGGGGTCGCGGGCAACGCCGTCGAGGACGGCGCGGTCATGATCGACCTGTCCCCGCTCGACGGGGTCCGCATCGACCCGGACGCCCGGCGGGCCACGGTGGGCGGGGGCGCGACGTGGGCACCGGTCGACGCCGCCACCGCCCAGCACGGCCTCGCGGTCGTCGGGGGCACGGTCAGCCACACCGGCGTCGCGGGGCTGACCCTCGGCGGCGGCATGGGGTGGCTGACCCGGCGGCAGGGGCTGTCCTGCGACAACCTGGTCCGAGCCACGCTGGTGACCGCCGACGGACGGGTGGTGACCGCGTCCGAGGAGCAGGACGCCGAGCTGTTCTGGGGCCTGCGCGGCGCGGGGACGAACTTCGGGATCGTCACCGAGTTCGAGTTCGCCCTCCACCCGGTCGACCCCATGGCGAACCTCGGCATGTTCTTCTGGGCGATCGAGGACGCCGGCGAGCCGCTGCGTGCTCTCCGCGGCTACTTCGAGCAGCTCCCCGCGGACATGGGCGCCCTGGTGGCCGGGCTGTCGGTGCCCCCGGCGCCGGGGATCCCGGAGCAGTACCACGGGCGGACGGCGCTGGCCGTGCTGGTCGCCGACTGGGGCAGCCCCGAGGCGCACGCGGCCGCGATCGCGCCGCTGCGCGACCTGCGCCCGCTGACCGAGCTGGTGACCCCGATCCCGTACACGGCCCTGCAGCAGCTCCTCGACGAGAGCACGGCCTGGGGCGTGCACGCCTACGAGAAGGGTCTCAACCTCGACGAGCTGCCCGACGAGGCGATCGACATCATGATCGACCGCGTGGGGCGCAAGACCTCCCCGCTGTCGTTCATGCCGGTCTTCCCGCTGGGCGGCCGGTACGCGGAGATCCCGGACGACGCCACCGCCTTCGGCGGCAACCGGTCGACGCGGTGGTCGCTGACCTTCGCGGCGCAGGGGCCGGACACCGTGACCCTCACCGCCGAGCGGGAGTGGGCCCGCGACTCCTGGCAGGCGCTGCGGCCGTTCGCCCAGGGCGACGGGGCCTACGTCAACTTCCTCGGCGAGGTCAACGAGCTGCGGGTGCGGGCGACCTACGGGGAGGAGAAGTACCGCCGCCTGGCCGCGCTCAAGGCCGTGTGGGACCCCGACAACGTCTTCCGGCACAACGCCAACGTCCCCCCGGCGGCCGGCGTCCCCGCGCCGCGCGAGCCCGCGGGACAGGACGTGACGACGCCGGCGACCTGACCGCGTTTGTGCTGCTGGTGCCCGGCCTACCAGGCTGAGGGGACCGCGACCGCCCGGAGGCACCATGACCAGCACAGGCACCGACACCACGGTGGACATCACGGCGACGCCGGAGTGGGCGGCGGTGGCCGAGCACCACCGCACGCTCGCCGGCCGCACCCTGCGCGACCTGTTCGCCGAGGACCCCGACCGCGGACGGCGGCTGGCCGCGCGCGCCGGCGACCTGTACCTGGACTGGTCCAAGCACCGGGTCACCGACGAGACGATGCGGCTGCTGGTCGCGGTCGCCGAGCGGGCGGGGCTGCGGGAGCGGATCGACGCGATGTTCCGTGGCGCGCACGTCAACCCGACGGAGGACCGCGCCGTCCTGCACGTGGCGCTGCGCGCGCCGGCCGACCGCGCTCTGGAGGTCGACGGGCAGGACGTGACCGGCGACGTGCACGCGGTGCTGGCGAGGATGCGGGCCTTCGCCGAGCGGGTCCGGTCGGGGGAGTGGGTCGGCGCCACCGGACGGCGCATCCGGGCCGTGGTCAACATCGGCATCGGCGGCTCCGACCTGGGTCCGGCCATGGCCTACACGGCGCTGCGGGCCTACAGCGACCGCGACCTGACCGCGCGGTTCGTCTCCAACATCGACCCGACGGACTTCGCCGAGGCCAGCCGCGACCTCGACCCGGCCGAGACGCTGTTCGTCGTCTGCTCCAAGACGTTCACCACGCTGGAGACGCTGACCAACGCCAAGGTGGCCCGCGACTGGCTGCTGGCCGGCCTCGGCGGCGACGAGTCCGCCGTCGCCAAGCACTTCGTCGCGGTGTCGACCAACACCGAGGCGGTGCGCGAGTTCGGCATCGACCCCGAGAACATGTTCGAGTTCTGGGACTGGGTGGGCGGCCGGTACTCCTACACCTCGGCGATCGGCCTGTCGCTCATGGTGGCGATCGGTCCGGAGGCCTACGACGAGATGCTCGCCGGGTTCGCCACCATCGACGAGCACTTCCGGACCGCCCCCTTCGAGCAGAACCTGCCGGTGCTCCAGGGGCTGCTCAACGTCTGGTACACGGACTTCTTCGGCGCCCAGACCCACGCCGTCCTGCCCTACAGCCAGTACCTGTCCCGGCTGCCGGCCTACCTGCAGCAGCTGACGATGGAGAGCAACGGCAAGTCGGTCCGCTGGGACGGGCAGCCGGTGACGACGTCGACCGGCGAGGTCTACTGGGGCGAGCCGGGCACCAACGGCCAGCACGCCTTCCACCAGCTGCTGCACCAGGGGACGGTCCTCGTGCCGGTGGACTTCATCGGCTTCGGCGAGCCCAACCACGACATCGGCGAGATGCACGACCTGCTCATGGCCAACCTGTTCGCCCAGTCCGCGGCGCTGGCGTTCGGGAAGACCGCCGAGGAGGTGGCCGCCGACGGGACGCCGGCGGCGCTGGTGCCGCACAAGGTCATGCCCGGCAACCGGCCGTCGAGCACGATCCTCGCGCCGAAGCTGACGCCGTCCACGCTCGGGCAGCTGGTCGCCCTCTACGAGCACACGGTGATGACCCAGGGCGTCGTCTGGCAGATCGACTCGTTCGACCAGTGGGGCGTGGAGCTGGGCAAGGTCATGGCCCGCGAGCTCGCACCGGCGCTGACCTCTGCGGAGGCCCCGGAGCTGGACCAGGACCCCTCGACGGTCGCCCTGGTCGCGCACTACCGGCAGCTGCGCGGCCGCCCCGCCTGAGCGGGAGGGGCAGGAATGGCCGCTTCTGCCCCTCCCGGTTCAGCCCAGGTCGGCGGCGACCATCGGGACCAGGGTGAGGTGCGGGTTGTTCTGCTCGAGCACCCGCAGCGACCACTTGTCGGTGAACAGCGCCAGCAGCTGCCCGTCGGGGCGCTGCAGCACCTCGGCGTTGCGGTTGGCGGCGAGCTCGGCGGCCGACGCCGCGTCGGTGATCCGCGCCAGGGTGTAGGGCAGCGGCTCCAGGGAGATCCGGGCGCCGAACTCGTGCTCCATCCGGTGCGCGGCCACCTCGAACTGCATCGGCCCGACGACGGCGAACACGGGCGCGCCGTCCCCGCGCCGCTCGGAGACCAGCACCTGGACGACGCCCTCGCCGGCCAGCGTCTCGATGCCCTTGCGGAACTGCTTGTAGCGGCTGGTGTCGGCGACCCGGGCGACCGCGAAGTGCTCGGGCGCGAACGTCGTCACCGGCGGGTAGGTGACCGGGCGTCCGGCGTGCAGGGTGTCGCCGACGCCGAGCGCCGCGGCGTTGACCAGGCCGACGACGTCGCCAGGGTAGGCGGTCTCGATGGTCTCCCGGTCGCGGCCGAAGACCTGCTGGGCGTACTTGGTGGCGAACGGCCGGCCGGTGCGTGCGTTGGTCACGACCATGCCCCGCTCGAAGACGCCGGAGCACACCCGGATGTAGGCCAGCCGGTCCCGGTGCCCGGTGTCCATCCCGGCCTGCACCTTGAAGACGAAGGCGCTGAACGGGGCGTCCAGCGGGTACGGCTCGCCGGCGGCGTCGGGTCGGGCGGCGGGCGCCGGGGCCAGGTCGACGAGGGCGTCGAGCAGCTGGCCGACGCCGAAGTTGGAGACGGCGGAGGCGAACAGCACCGGCGTGGTGGCCCCGGCCAGGAACAGCTCCTGGTCGTGCTCGGCGCCGGTCTCGGCGAGCAGGTCGGACTCCTCGAGGGCCTGCTGCCAGGCCTCGCCCTCGCGCGCGGCCGCCGCCGCGGCGGGCAGCACCTCCTCGGGGGCGACGGTGGCGCCGCCCGCGGTGCGGGTGAAGTGCCGGTAGGTGCCGTCGCGCCGGTCGAGGACGCCGCGGAAGTCGCCGGCGATGCCCACCGGCCAGGTCAGCGGCGTGGGGGTGAGGCCGGTGCGCTCGGTGATCTCGTCCATCAGCGCGAGGGCGTCCATGCCGGGCCGGTCCCACTTGTTGACCACGGTGATCACCGGGATGCCGCGGTGCTTGCAGACGGCGAACAGCTTCATGGTCTGCGCCTCGAGGCCCTTGGCGGCGTCGACGAGCATCACCGCGGCGTCGACCGCGGTCAGCACCCGGTAGGTGTCCTCGGAGAAGTCGGCGTGGCCGGGGGTGTCGAGCAGGTTCACCACGCAGTCGCGGTAGGCGAACTGGAGGGCCGCCGACGTGATGGAGATGCCGCGGTCGCGCTCCATGTCCATCCAGTCCGACACCGTGCCGCGCCGTCCGGCCTTGCCGTGCACCGCGCCTGCCGAGCCGATCACCCGGGCGTGCAGGGCCAGGGCCTCGGTGAGCGTCGACTTGCCGGCGTCGGGGTGGCTGATCACCGCGAACGTCCGCCGCCGGGCGGACTCCTCGACGATCGGGTCGGCCGCCGGACGTGCGCCGACGGTGGCCAGAGGGGACGTGCTCACGGAGGACTCCTGGGGACGCGCGCGGGGCGGGGCTGCCCTCGCCGGACCGCTGGTCCGCGATGACCGCGCGCAGTCCCGGGGTGCCCCTCCCTCCGACGTTACGGCACGCCGGAGTGCCGGGGGTGCGCCGTGACCGGTCAGTCGCTCAGCGCAGCTCCTCGACCAGCCCGAGGATGACGCCGGCGGGGCCGCGGACGTAGCAGTACCGGTAGGCGTCCCCGTACTGCGCCACCTCGCCCACGAGCTCGGCGCCGTGGGCGCGCAGGCGGGCGAGGACGTCGTCGACGGCGTCGACGACGAACGTGAGGCGGGGGATGCCCGGGGTGTTCACCGGCGCCCTCGGCGCAGCGCCGGTGGCCGCCGGCGAGTGGAAGGTCGACAGCTCGACCCGGCCGGAGCCGTCCGGGGTCCGCAGGAAGGCGAGGTCCGCTCGGACGCCGTCCAGCCCGACGAGCTGGTCCACCCACTCGCCCTCGACCGCTGTCTCGCCCTCCAGTTCCAGCCCCAGGTCGACGAAGAACGCGACGGCGGACGGGAGGTCCTCGACCACGACGCCGACGTGGTCCATCCGGTGGATCGTCATGCCGCCGCAACGTAGGGGACCGCGGACCCGACCGGCGTCGTCCGGTGGACCGACGCACTCCGCCGCGGGCGTGGCGGAGTGCGTCGACCGGGCTCAGCCCCGCCCGAGCTCGGCGAAGGTGTCGGCCACCCAGTCGGCGACGAACGTGCTCACGTACATCAGGTGGTCCAGCCCGATGTGCTCGGTCGCGCCCTCCTCGGGGGTGAACACCCGCAGCTCGCGCTTGGGCGAGTTCACCGCCTGGTCGTACGAGCGGTGCGCGTACTCCAGCGGGATCTGCCGGTCGTTGGCGCCGTGGGCGACGAGGAAGGGCACGGTGATGTTCTCGACGACGCCGTCGAGGTGGACGTCGTCGGCGAACTCGATGAACTGCTGCAGGTCGGTGTGGCCCCACACCCACAGCACGTGCTCCCAGTAGTGGGGGACCGGCCGCTCGCCCTCGCGCTCCAGGCGCCGGCGCTGCACCGCACCCCAGTTGTGGTTGGCGCCCCAGGCCACGCAGAGCGCGAACCGCTTCTCGAACGCGGCCGCGCGCGGGGCGTAGTAGCCGCCGAGGGACCAGCCGACGATGCCGATGCGGCTGGTGTCGACGTCGGGCCGCTGCTCCAGCCAGTCGACGGCAGCGCCGGCCCAGGCCTCGGTGTCGATGCGGGCGGTCAGCCCCTGCAGCCGCAGCGCCTCGCCGGTGCCGGGCTGGTCGAGCATCAGGCAGGAGATGCCGCGGGCGGCGAGCTCGGCCCAGTGGTCGGAGGAGTACATGTGCTCCTTGGTGGAGTCCAGCCCGTTGACCAGCACCATCACGGGGGCGGGGCCGTGCTCGGTGGCCGGCGCGGCGCTGAAGTAGGCGGGCAGCGTCGTCCCCTCGTAGGGGATCTCGACGCGGGAGACGCGCGGGCTGTGCAGCTCGAAGGCCTTCTGCGCCAGCTCCAGCAGCCGCCGGTAGGTCGGGATCCGGTTCGGGTCGGAGTGCGCGAGCATCCGCTCGGCCTGGGCCAGGTAGTTCGTGGCGCGGGAGTAGAGCTGGCCGGCGGTGCGGGTGTGGCCGGCCTTCTCGGCCTCCTCGGCCTGGCCGACGAGCTGGTCGGTCAGCGCCGTCCAGGCGCGGAGGAAGTCCGGCGTGCCGGCGTCCTCCCCGGCGTTCGCGGCGTCCTTGATCGGCCGGCAGGCGCGGTCGACCTCGTCGATCAGCCCGCCGGAGTTCAGCGTCGCGACGACGCTGAGGTTCCAGGTGTAGGGGCCGGTGGGGAAGTACTCGAACACGGTGCGGTTCCTCTCGGGTGGTTCAGGAGGCGGCGCGGACGGCGTCGCTGATGCTCTTCACGCCGCCGTGGGCGGTCATCCCGCCGTCGACGGGGATCTCGGCACCGGTGACGAAGGAGGCCTCGTCGCTGAGCAGGAAGGCGACCAGCGGGGCGACCTCGTCGACGGTGCCGGTGCGGCCGAGCGGTGTCTCGGCGACGTTGGCGGCGCGGAACGCCGGGGCCGCCGAGGCGGTCATCGGCGTCTCGATGTAGCCGGGGTGCACGGTGTTGACCCGGATGCCGTGCGGGCCGAGCTCCAGGCACGCGGCCTTGGCCAGGCCGCGCAGCGCCCACTTCGACGCGGTGTAGGCGACGGGGAAGTGGCCGGTCAGCGCGGCCACCGAGCCGACGACGACCACCGAACCGCCGGCGGTCATCAGCGGGGTGAGCGCCTGGATGCCCAGCAGGGTGCCGGTGACGTTGACGTCGGCGACCCGCGCCAGGTCGGCCGGGCGGAGGTCGGCCAGCCGGGCCCGCCAGGTGACCCCGGCGTTGGCCACCAGCCCGGAGGCCACGCCGTACCGGGCTCGCAGGTCGTCGGCGAGCGCGGCCCAGCCGTCGGCGTCCGTGACGTCGAGCTGCCGGTAATCCACGCCCGGCAGCTCCTCGGCCGGCTGGGGCTCCACATCGCAGCCGAGGACCGTGGCGCCCTCGGCCGCGAGCAGCCGCGCCTCGGCCGCACCCTGCCCCTGGCCGGCGCCGGTGACGACGACGACCTTGCCCCGCAGCCTCATGCCGGGCGCTTGCGCAGCCGTGGCCGTGGCCGGGCGGGGCGGACCGGGGGGAGCTCGAGGCCCTCGACGACGCGGTTGCGGATGGTGCCGATGCCCTCGACGGTCATCTCCACGACGTCGCCCGGCCGCAGCGGCGGAGGTGCGGCCTCGCCGCGGCGGCCCCACAGCTCGGCCAGGCAGCCGCCGTTGCCGCAGGTGCCCGAGCCCAGCACGTCTCCGGCGCGGACCTCGGTGCCGCGGGAGGCGTAGCTGATCAGCTCCTCGAACGGCCAGCCCATGTTGCTCAGCAGGTCCTGGCCGACCTCGGTGCCGTTGACCGACACCCGCAGGTCGAGGGCGAGGAAGCCGTCGTCGTCCCGGTAGGGCTCGAGCTCGTCGGCGGTGACCAGCCACGGGCCGAGGGTGGTGGCGGAGTCCTTGCCCTTGGCCGGGCCGAGCTTGACCGCCATCTCCCGGAACTGCAGGTCGCGGGCCGACCAGTCGTTGAGCACCGTGTAGCCGAAGACGTGGTCGCGGGCCTGCTCGGGCGTCAGCGACGCGCCGTCCCGGCCGACGACGACGGCCACCTCGAGCTCGAAGTCGAAGCGCTGCGAGCCGGGCGGGACGGCGACGTCGTCGAACGCGCCGACGAGCGCGTAGGGGTTGGTGAAGTAGAAGGTCGGCGCCTGGTACCACTCCGGCGCGACCGCCTCACCGTTCGGGGCGACCATCCCCTCGACGTGCTCCTCGAACGCGACGAAGTCGCGCACCGTCGGCGCGGCCAGCGGCGGCAGCAGCCGGACGTCGTCGATCGGCACGGCCGGCCGGTCCAGGGCGACCGCGCCGAGGTCGAGCGCGGCGGGGAGCCCCGCGCGGACGAGGTCGAGCACCGTCGTCCGCGCGGGGAGCTCGTGCAGGCCGGCGTCACCCACGACGCCGGCGCGGACCTCGCCGTCCGCCTCCCAGGTGGCGAACCGCATCAGACCGGCGGGGCCACGAACAGGCCCTTGTCCGGGTCGTTGAACGACTTCGCGGCGACGAACTCGTTCATGGCGTTGGCCGTGCCCCACTGGTCGGAGACCTCGGGCTGGGTGAAGTCGTAGACGTGCGGGTGCCAGGAGTCCTCGTCGAGGACCTCGAGCTCGGTCGTGTACTCGACGGTGTTGCCGTGCGGGTCGAGGAAGTAGCTGAAGGTGTTGTTGCCGGCCATGTGCCGGCCGGGGCCCCAGATCTTCTCGACGCCGGCGCGCAGCAGCCGGCCGGTGCCGCGCATGTACTCGTCGATGCCGCGCAGCTCGAAGCTGGCGTGGTGCAGCGAGGGGTGCGGGCCGCGGGCGATCGCCATCGAGTGGTGCCAGGCATTGGTGCGCAGGAACCACATCATGTTGCCCATCCGCGGGTGCATGAGGGTGTCCGACAGGGAGAAGCCCAGGTGCTTGTCGTAGAAGGCGACGGTGCCCTCGGGGTCGGCGGAGTTGATCACCACGTGCGACAGCCGCACCGGGATCGACTCGCCCGCCTCGACCGGGCGGTGCTGCCGCACGGCGACGTCCGAGCTGACCTCGATGGTGCGTCCCTCGTTGTCGAAGAACCGGAAGCCGTAGCCGCCGCCGGGGGTCTGCAGGGTGCCGGGCTCGGTCACCAGCTGCACGCCGTCGGCGGCCAGCCGGCCGGCGAGGGTGTCGACGTCGGCGGCGTCCTTCGCGCCGAAGGAGATCAGGTCGATCCGCTTGTCGGCGGACTCCCGCAGCCGGACGACGTACTGCTCGGGGCTGCCCTCGGCGGCGAGGAAGGTGAGGCCGGAGTCGGTGTGCTCCTCCTTCAGGCCCCAGGTGTCGGTGAAGAACTCGCGCTGGACGGCGAGGTCGGGCACGGCCAGGTCGACGTGCCGCAGGTGGGTGATCAGGCGCTGGGTCATCTCTGGAGTCCTCTATGCGGGCTGGCTGGTCAGCTGGGCGATGCGGCGCATCACGCCGGGGACGTCGCCCTGGACGTGGTCGAGCTGCCACTGGGCGACCTGGTTGGAGGCCTGGACGACGGTCCAGGCCCGGTCGAACCGGCGGGCGGTGAACGCGTCCCACAGGGCGTCGTCGACCGCGTCGCGGGTGAGCAGCAGGTCGGTGAGCGCGTAGGCGTCCTCGAGCGCCTGCGCACCGCCCTGGGCGATGGTGGGCGGGCAGGTGTGCGCGGCGTCGCCGATGAGCACGACCCGGCCGCGGTTCCACGGCGCCGGGAGGACGTGGGTCTCGAACCAGGTGTAGTTGACCCGGCTCGGGTCGGTCAGCGTCTCGCGGATCTCGTCCCACGGACCGTGGTAGGCCTGCGAGAGCTCCAGCATCGTGGCCAGCTGCTGCTCGGGCGTCAGCGGAGAGCGGTCCTGGGCGGGCTCGACGATGTAGGCGTACAGGCTGTCCTCGCCGGTGGGGCAGTAGCCGGCGATGAACGAGGGCCCGCCGTAGAACAGGTCGGTGCGGGTGACGCTCGCCGGCCGGGGGCCGAAGACCCGCCAGATGCCCATGCCGACCGACTTCGTCTCGAGGTCGATGCCCAGCGCCCGGCGGGTCCAGGAGCGGACGCCGTCGGCACCGACGACCAGCTCGTAGCGGCCGGTCGAGCCGTCGGCGAAGGAGACGTCGACGCCGTCCGCGTCCTGGCGCAGCTCGGTGTGCGTCGTCCCGAACCGGACCTTGACGCCGACCGCGACCGCGCGGTCGACGAGGATCCGGGCCAGCTCCGGGCGGGACATGCCCATGGCGGCGGGCAGGTCCGGGCCGCCGGTCCTGGCGTCGGGGATCTCGGCGACCACCGTGCCGGCCGGGTCGGGGGCCCGGATGCCGGTGACGTCGAAGGCGTAGCCGGCGGCGCGCACCTGCTCCCAGACGCCGAGGGTGCGCAGCTCGCGCAGCGCGTTGCCCTGCAGCGTGATGCCGGAGCCGAGGGCGGTGGTCTCGGGCTTGATCTCCACGAGGTCCACGGCGACGCCGGCCTCGGCGAGGCGGATGGCGGTGGCGGTGCCGGCCAGGCCGGCGCCGACCACGAGGACCGAGTTCACGGCGGGCACGGGCGTGCTCCTCACTTCACGGCGATCGGGTTGACCGGGGCGCCGACGGCGCCGGTCACGGGCAGGGGCGCGGCGGTGAGGAAGAAGTCCCACCGGCCGTCGGCGGCGCAGTCGGCCGCGAGCGCGTCGAGGTCCCACATCTCGCCGATGAACAGGCCCATGTTCGGGATGGCGACCTGGTGCAGCGGCTGGAAGGCGACGTCGAACTCGTTGGGGCGGACCTCGAAGCCCCAGGTGTCGGTGGCGACGCCGGCGATCTCGGTGCCGTGCAGCCAGTCGGCGGTGGTGAAGCTCAGGCCGGGGGAGGCGCCGCCGGCGTAGTCGCCCCAGCCGCGGCCCTCGGCGATGTCGCGGCGGGCGCGCGCGAGCCGGCCGGTCCGCACGAGCAGGAGGTCGCCGCGGCCCACCCGGGCGCTCTCGCCCTGGGCGGCGATGGTCGCCTCGAGGTGGTCGGCGGTGATGGCGAAGCCGTCGGGCAGTTCGCCGTCGGTGCCGATGGCCCGGCCGACGTCGAGGAGGACGCCGCGGCCGGCGAACAGGGCTGCGGTGGTCTCGATGCCGGTGACCGCGTCGCCATCGCTGGTGACGACGTCGCCCGCGCGCCGGCCGTTGTAGGCCATGCCGTGGTCGAAGATGTGGCCGAGGCCGTCCCACTGGGTGGAGGCCTGCAGCGGCATGAAGATGACGTCGTCGGCCCCGCCGATCCCGTGCGGGAAGCCCTGGGTGCCGCGCTCGGCGTCGGTGCCGGTGTCGGTCATGGTGTGCACCGGGTTGGTGCGCCGCCGCCAGCCCTTCTGCGGGCCGTCCGTGTCGAAGCGCTGGGCCAGCGAGAAGCTCACCCCGCGGCGGACCAGCCGGGCACCCTCGACCCGCTTGGCCTCGTCGAGGAAGTTCAGCGTGCCGAGGACGTCGTCGGCGCCCCAGCGGCCCCAGTTGGAGCAGCGCTTGGCGGCGGCGGCGATGGCGCCCTCGGGGTCGGCGGGGTCCAGCGGTGGGACGTCGGTGGTGGCGCGGGTCACGCCGTCCACGGTCGCGGCCCACCGGGGTATCAGGGAAGACCGAAAGGGTGATGCCGGTCATCGATGGCGTCTATAGGCTGCGCGACCGTGAACCTGGCCAACCTCGACCTCAACCTGCTGGTGTCGCTGGACGCGCTGCTCGGCCAGCGCAGCGTCACGCGGGCGGCGCAGCAGCTGGGGCTCAGCCAGCCCGCGCTGTCGGCGTCCCTGGCCCGGTTGCGTCGGCACTTCGGCGACGAGCTGCTGTCGCGGGTGGGCAACAGCTACCGGCTCACGCCGCTGGCCGCGCAGCTCAGGCCGCGGGTGCGGCTGGCGCTGGACGGCGTGGAGCGGGTGTTCACCGCGCAGCCGGACTTCGACCCGGCCGAGTCCACCCGGGAGTTCTCGGTGCTGATCAGCGACTACAGCTGCGCCGTCCTCGGCGACACGCTGGCCCAGCTGCTGGAGGAGGAGGCGCCGGGGGCCCGGCTGCGGCTGGCGCACAACACCCCGGACGCGGTCGACCAGGCCCACCAGACGTTGCTCAACACCGACCTGATGGTGCTGCCGCGCGGCTTCCTCTCGGACCTGCCGTACGCCGACCTGCACCGCGACCGATGGGTGCTCGTCGTCTCCTCCGACAACGCCGAGGTGGGGGAGTCGCTCACCGTCGAGCAGCTGCAGACGATGCCGTGGGTGGCCACCTACCACGGGCCGACGGCGTCCACCCCGGCCGCACGGCAGATGCGGATGCTGGGCATCGAGCCGAGGGTCCAGGTGGTGACCGAGAGCTTCCTGACCGTGCCGGGGCTGGTGGCCGGCAGCGACCGGATCGCGCTGCTGCAGGAGCGGCTCGTCCGGTTGCTGCCGCTGGACGCCGGGATCCGGGCGCTGGCTCCGCCGTTCGAGGTCGGGCCGCTGCTGGAGGCGATGTGGTGGCACCCGCTGTACGACGGCGACCCGGAGCACATGTTCTTCCGCGACCTGGTGCTGCGGGCGGCGCACCAGGCGACCGACCCGGTCGAGTGAGGCATCAATCTCGCTGATAGTGCGCATCAGGACTTCGCCGTTCCCTGATGCAGGCCGGCGTCCGCACACTCCTGCGCCAGTGATGCCGGTCACCGGGCCGGCACCCCGCCCTCTCGGAGGAGCCCCGTGTCGGAACGTGTCCTCAACTCGCCTGCGCCCGGAGCGGAGTCGCTGGCCGGCGAGGTCGCCGTCGACCCCACCACGGGGCGACCGGCCGGCCGGCCGCAGGCGCTGGTCCTGCTGCTGTCCAGCTGTCTCGGCGTGCTGGGGTCGGTGCTGCTGGCCCCCGTGCTGCCCCGCATCCAGGACGCCTTCGCCGGCACCCCGGGCGTGGAGGCCCTGACCCCGATCGTGCTCACCGCGCCGGCGCTGGTCATCGGCCTGACCGCGATGGTGGCCGGCCGGATCGTGGACCGGGTGGGCCGCAAGCGCCTGCTGGTCGGCGCCCTGGTCGTCTACGCGATCGCCGGCACCGCGCCGCTGTGGCTGGACTCGCTGCAGCTGATCGTGGCCAGCCGCGTGCTCGTCGGGCTGACCGAGGCGGCGATCATGACCTGCTGCACCACGCTGCTCGGGGACTACTTCCACGGCTCGCAGCGGGAGCGCTACTTCGGCCTGCAGGTCGTGTTCACCACCGTCGCGGCCACCGTCTTCTTCGGTCTCGGCGGCGCCCTGGGCGCCCAGGACTGGCGGACGCCATTCTGGCTGTACGCGGTCAGCCTGCCCCTGGCGGTGCTCGCCGCGAAGTACGTGTGGCAGCCGACGCCGGTCGCGCGGACCGAGAAGCTGCCGCCGATGCCGTGGCGGCAGCTGGCCGGCCCCGTCGGGGTCACCCTCTTCGGTGGCCTGGTCTTCTACGTCCTCATCGTCGAGCTGTCGTTCGTCCTCGACGGCATCGGCGTGGAGTCCACCGGGACCATCGGCGCGGTCAGCGCCATCGCCTCGCTGGGGACGGCGGTCGGCGGGTTCCTGTTCGCCCGGGCCGCCCGCCTCGGCCCCGCCGTCACCGTGCCGGCGGCCTTCGCCCTCTCCGGGGTGGGGCTCGTCGGGCTCGGCCTCGCGGGCTCGGTGCCGATGGTGGTGGTGTGCGCCGTGGTCACCGGGTTCGGCAACGGGCTGCTGCTGCCCGCGATGCTCAGCTGGGCGCTCGGGTCGCTGAGCTTCGAGCAGCGCGGCCGCGGTACCGGCGTCTGGACCTCGGCGATGTTCATCGGCCAGTTCGTCTGCCCGCTCGTGGTGCTCGGGCTCAGCGGTGCGATCAGCGGGTTGGGGTCGGCGCTCGTGGTGATCGGCGCCCTCGCCGTGGTCGCGGCGGTCGGTGTCCGGCTGGCCCGGCCGTCCGCGGCGGCCGATCCGGCGCTCGCCCACTGACTCCTCCCGGCTTCGGTCTCCCCGGCCGGCCGCGCCCCTTCCCCGAGGGGTGCGGCCGGCCGGTTCGCGTCTGCGGGCTCAGCCGGCTTCGGGGTCGGGTGGGTGCGTCTCGTCGAGCCAGGGTGGGTCGGGTTCGGGGTCGGGGGAGTGGCCGGGTGGGCTGCTGATCCGGGTCAGGCCGGTGGGGGTGCGCACGAGCAGCCGGCCGTCGGCGAGCAGGTCGACGTGCCAGTGCCGGGCGAAGGTCTTGATCCGGTGGTGGGTGCGGCACAGGCAGCACAGGTTGGTGCAGGCGGTGGGGCCGCCGTCGGCGTGCGGGCGGACGTGGTCGAGGTCGTGGCGGGCCGGGGATCGGCGGCAGCCGGGCCAGCGGCGGCGGCGGTCGCGGGCGCGGATGAAGCGGCGCTGGGCGGCGGTGGGCCGGTAACGGGACGTCGGTGGGGGCGGCCGCAGCCCGGGCCCGTCGGGCGGGGCTCCGGTCGCCGTGCCGCCGGTCGCCGTGTCGGCTGGTCGAGGTGTCGCGGAGTCGCTTCGTTGGCTTGTCGCCGTGTCGACTCCTCGACGCGATCGGCCCCGCTGGCGTCTCCTCCGGCGGGTGGCGCCGGCGGCGCGGGCCAGCTGGGCGCGGGTGGCCACGGCCAGCAGCGCGCCGCCGGCCGGATCGTGCACGGCCACGGTGACGCCGCCCCCGCGGGGGGCGGGGCGCAGGCCGAGCATGTCCAGCTGGGCCAGCAGTTCCCGGCACTGGGCGGCGGTGACCACCGCGCCGTTGATCTCGGCGGCGGGCTGGTGCGCGGCGGCGGGGTCGAGGGCAGACAGGGCGGCGTGGATGGTCAGCTGCGCGGTGACCGGCGGGCGGGTGGTGTCCCAGGGCCGCAGGATCAGGTCCCGGGCGACCTGCGCGCGCAGCACCCCGATGGGGCGGTCGTCGCCGGCGGCGCGCAGCAGGTCGGCGTAGCCGGCGACGGCGTCGGCGCAAGGCGTGCGCGGCGGGCGTGGGCATCTCGGCCACGAAGGCACTCAGCCCCTCGTCGACGGCCTGGACGCGGACCTGCGCGCGGGCGGCGGCGGCCCTGCGGCGGCGGTCGAGGGCGTCGGCGTCGATGCGGGCGAGTACCCGGCGGGTGCGCTCGCGCAGCGCCGGGGCGGTGCGCGCGCCGGCGCCGGGCAGCACGACCGCCAGCACCCGGGCGGCCACCTCGGGGGTGACCTCGCCGAGCAGGTCGGCCAGCACCGCCGCGCGGCGGCGGTCGATGCGGCCGGCGTAGAGCGCGCTCCACGCCTCGGGCAGCCGCTCGACGAGCACCAGGGACTCCACCGCCAGGACGGCGGCCTCGGCCTCGGTGCAGCCGCGGATGAGCGCCAGCTCGGGCACGAAGGTCTCCGACACGTCGGCCAGGCACGGCGGGCGCCGGTCGAGGGTGTCCCGGCCCGGGCGCCTGGCCGGGCCGACCTCGGCGTCGGCGTGCTGCCGGTCGATCCGCCGCCGGCGGGCCAGCGAGGCGATCCAGACGGCCAGCTCCGCGGCGGCGCGGGCGGCGAGGGCGTCGGCGGCCCAGATGTCGGCCACGTGCTCCAGCTCGCTGCCCGGGCCGCCCAGATGGCCCGGCCGCACGTCGACGGGCGCCCCGCACTCCGGGGGTCGCGGCGGCTGGGTGTCGAGCACGACCCCATCCTGACCTGCGGTACGACACTTCCGACGCCGTCCGAGACCGGACCACGCGTGGACCGTCGTCGCGGGCTCACCGCCGGGCCGGCCGGGCGCTGCGGCAGTTCCTCGCCCACCTGGCCGCGTAGCCCTCGAACGCGAACAGCCCGTCCGGACGACGTCCGGACGGGCTGTTCGCGTCTCGTGGGTCAGGCGGCGCGGTGCACCGACTGGGTCGTCGGTGTCGGCGCGGTCCAGCGCATCTCCATGTGCCGGCGGCCGGAGCCGTCCACCACGAAGACCCAACGACACTGCGGGCAATCCGTACGCACTTCAGCCACCTCTCGTTCACCTGTTGTTCACCTTCTCCCCACAACGGCACGGATGGGTCTCGAGTCACGCAACCGTTACCGACCCGTTATGAAGAGCGGGTGACGTGGGCGGCAGGGATGCGGGTGCTCGAGGTGCGGGACGAGCGGACGGGGGAGACGTTCCCGACCTGGCTGCTCCACCCGGCGGACGGCGAGGCGCGCGAGGTCCTGCTCGGCGACCGGTACCCCGTCTCCGCGATCCCGGACGCGCCGGTCCGCCCCCAGCCCGCTCCCCTGGTCGTCGTCTCGCACGGCACCGGCTCCAGCCCGTTCCTCCACCGCGAGCTCGCCGCACACCTGGCCCGCAACGGGTTCGTCGTCGCGCTCCCCGAGCACCCGCGCAACAACCGCGACTGCAACGACCTCGCCGGCACCGCCGAGATCCTGCGCAACCGGCCCAGCCACGTCCGCGCGGTCATCGACGAGGTCGGCCGGCACCACCCGGTGACCGCTGCCGTCGCCGTGGTCGGCCACTCCCTCGGTGGCTACACCGCGCTCGCGGTGGCCGGCGCGCGGCCGGCGGCGTTCCCGCACGAGACCGCCGACCGGCAGCCGGCGCCCGTCCCGGTCGAGGCCGACGACAGGGTGCGCGCCCTCGTCCTGCTCAACCCGGCCACCCCGTGGTTCGGCACGCCCGGCGCGCTCACCGACGTCCGCGTGCCGATCCGCGTGCTCACCGGCACCGTCGACCCCCACACGCCGGCCTGGCAGGCCCAGCTGGTCCTCGACGGGGTCCCCGACCGCGCGGCCGTGCAGCACACCGCCGTCCCGGGCGCCGGGCACTTCTCCTTCCTCAGCCCGTTCCCGCCGCACCTGGTGAGCCCGTCGCTGCCGCCGTCCGTCGATCCACCGGGCTTCGACCGCGCCGCCCACCACCCGCGGCTGCTCGCCGACGTGCACGCGTTCCTCGCCCGCCACCTGACCCGAGCCAGCGACTACAGCCAGCCCAGCACCGAGGCCCCGAGGCCGACCTGCAGCACCGCCCCCGGCACCACCCCGGCCGCGGTGCCCAGCGCGTGCGGCCACCACCGCACGCTGGACAGCCCGGCCGCGTAGCTGACCACCCAGAACGGCACCGGGCTCATGCGCGCGACGAGCACGGCGAGGAAGCCGCGGGAGCGGAACAGCCGGTCGGCTCGCGCGAGCCGCCGTCCGGCGATCCGCGCGACGGCGTCCCGGCCCAGGGAGCGCGCCACCGCGAACCCGCCCATGCCCCCGAGCCACCCGGCGGCGATGGCCACCGCCAGCCCGGCCGGGAAGCCGGCTGCGGCACCCAGCAGCACCGACAGCGCCGTCCGCGGCACCGGCGTCATCAGCGCGCCGGCGCAGGCCAGGACGACGGCGGCCCACCCGGCCGGGCCCGCGTCGTGCAGCCAGCTGCGCAGCGCCGGGACCCCGGGCCGCTCGACGGTCAGCGCCAGGACGACGGCCCCGGCCAGCACCAGCCCCAGGACGACGAGCCGGCGCCATCCGCTGGCAGGCTCGCCGCCGTGCGCATCGAGCCGGTCGACCCCGCCGCCGACGAGGGCCTCGCCCGGGACCTGCTCGCCGTCCAGGCCGCCGCCTACGCCGTCGAGGCCGGGCTGATCGGCGACGACCGGATCCCGCCGCTGCGGGAGGACCTCGCCGGCCTCCGCGGCGCCGGCCTCACCTGGCTGGCCGCGCTCGACGCCGACGGGCGGCCGGCCGGCGCGGTCGCCTGGACCGAGGACCGCGCACTCGTCGACGTCGAGCGGCTGGTCGTGCGCCCCGCCGCCGCCCGGCAGGGGATCGGGACGGCGCTGGTGGAGGCGGTCCTCGACCGAGCCGGCGGGCGTCCCGTCGTCGTGGCCACCGGCCGGGCCAACACCCCCGCCCGGGCGCTCTACGAGCGGCTCGGCTTCACCCCGACCGGGGACCGGGAGGTCGCGCCCGGGCTCTGGGTCACCACCTACCGGCATGCCGGCTGAGGCTCACGCGTCGACGACGATCGGGATGATCATCGGCCGGCGCCGGTAGGTCTTGTCCGCCCAGCCGGAGACCGCGCGGGCGATCAGCTGCTCCAGCTGCACCGCGCCGCCGACGCCCTCCTCGGCCGCCTTGGCCAACGCCTTCTCGATCACCGGGATGGCCGTCTCGAACGTCGCCTCGTCGTGCACGAAGCCGCGGGCGAGGAAGTCCGGCTCCTCGGCCAGCCGGCCGGTGTCGGCGTCCACGATCGCCACCACGGTGATCACGCCCTCCTGGGCCAGGGTGCGGCGGTCGCGCAGGTGCGCCTCGGTGGCCTCGCCGACCGTCGTCCCGTCGACGTAGACGTTGCCCGCGGGGACCTTCCCGGTGATCCGCACCTTGTTGTCGACCAGGTCCACCACCACGCCGTCCTCGGCGAGGACGACGCCGCGCGGGTGGACCCCGGTCTTGACGGCGATGTCGCCGTTGGCCCGCAGGTGCCGCCACTCGCCGTGCACCGGCATCACGTTGCGCGGCCGGACGACGTTGTAGCAGTAGGCGAGCTCGCCGGCGCTGGCGTGGCCGGAGACGTGCACCTTGGCGTTGCCCTTGTGCACGACGTTCGCGCCCCAGCGGGTGAGCTCGTTGATCACCCGGTAGACGGCGTTCTCGTTGCCCGGGATGAGCGAGCTGGCCAGCAGCACGGTGTCGCCCTCCGTGATGCGGATGACGTGGTCGCGGTTGGCCATCCGCGACAGCGCCGCCATCGGCTCGCCCTGCGACCCGGTGCAGATCAGGCACACCTGGTCGGCGGGGAGCTTCTCCAGCTCCCTCATGTCCACCAGCAGGCCGGGCGGCACCGTCAGGTAGCCCAGGTCGCGGGCGATGCCCATGTTGCGGACCATCGAGCGGCCCACGAACGCCACCTTGCGGCCGTGCGCGTGCGCGACGTCGAGGATCTGCTGGATGCGGTGCACGTGGCTGGCGAAGCTGGACACGATGACCCGCTTGGGCGCGGTCCGGAACACCGTCTCGATCGCCGGCACCAGCTCGCCCTCGGACGTGGTGAACCCGGGGACCTCGGCGTTGGTCGAGTCGGTGAGGAACAGCGACACCCCCTCCTCGCCGAGCCGGGCGAACGCGCGCAGGTCGGTGATCCGCCGGTCGAGGGGGAACTGGTCCATCTTGAAGTCGCCGGTGTGCAGCACCATGCCGGCAGCGGTGCGGATCGCCACGGCGAGCGCGTCGGGGATCGAGTGGTTCACCGCCACGAACTCGCAGTCGAACGGGCCGAAGGACAACCGGTCGCCCTCGCCGACCTGGCGGGTCACCGGCCGGATCCGGTGCTCCTTGAGCTTGGCGTCGACGAAGGCCAGCGTGAGCCTCGAGCCGACCAGCGGGATGTCGCGCCGCTCGCGCAGCAGGTAGGGCACCCCGCCGATGTGGTCCTCGTGGCCGTGGGTGAGCACGATCGCCTCGACGTCGTCCATGCGGTCCCGGATCGAGGTGAAGTCCGGGAGGATCACGTCGACCCCCGGCTGGTGCTCCTCGGGGAACAGCACGCCGCAGTCGACGACGAGCAGCCGGCCGGCGTGCTCGAAGACGGTCATGTTGCGGCCGATCTCGCCCAGGCCGCCGAGGGCCACCACCCGCAGGCCGCCGTCCGGCAACGGCGGGGGAGTGCGGAGGTCCGGGTGCGTGTGGCTCATGCCTCAACGCTACGGCGGTCCCCCGGCGGACCCCTGCACGGGCGGCCCGGTTGGATGGGCCCGTGGCGGAGGGCTGGCTGGTCAGGGACGCGACGCAGGCGGACGCCGCCGGGTGCGCCGAGGTCTACCGGCCCTACGTCTGCGACACCGCGATCTCCTTCGAGACCGAGCCGCCGGACGCCGGCGAGATGGCCGCGCGGATCGCGGCCGCCGTCGGCACGCACGCCTGGGTGGTGCTGGAGGACGCCGGCCGGGTGGCCGGCTACGCCTACGGCGGGCCGTTCATGACCCGCGCGGCCTACCGCTGGTCGACGTCGGTCAGCGTCTACACCGAGCGCGACCGCCGCCGACCCGGGGCCGGGCGGGCGCTCTACACCGCGCTGTTCGACCGGCTCGCCGCCCGCGGCTACCGGACGGCACTGGCCGGCATCGTGCTGCCCAACGAGCCCAGCGTCGCCCTGCACCGCGCGCTGGGCTTCGCGCCGTCGGGCACCTACCGCCGGGTCGGCTGGAAGCTGGGCCGCTGGCACGACGTCGCCTGGTGCCAGCGCCCGCTCGGCGACGCGACCGACGACGACGGCGCGCCGGAACCGCCCCGCTGAGGCAGCCTCGGGGCATGCCGACGCTGACCGACGACGAGCAGCAGATGGTGGCGCTCACCGCCCGGTTCGTCGACGAGCGGGTGCGCCCGCGGGTCGCCGAGTTCGAGGCCGAGGACCGCTACCCCGAGGAGTTCGTCGAGGAGATGAAGGCCCTCGGCTGCTTCGGCCTGCTGGTGCCGGAGGAGCACGGCGGCCTCGACGTCAGCGCCGCCTGCTTCGCCCGGGTCACCGAGGAGCTGGCGCGCGGGTGGATGAGCCTGGCCGGCGCGATCGGCGGGCACTCGGTGATCGCCCACCTGCTCCGCACCTTCGGCACCGACCAGCAGCGGGCGGCGTACCTGCCGCGGATGGCCGACGGCTCGCTGCGGGCGACGATGGCGCTGACCGAGCCCGGCGGCGGCAGCGACCTGCAGGCGATGCGCACCACCGCCGTCCGGGACGGCGCGGGCTGGCGGGTCACCGGCACCAAGACGTGGATCTCCAACGCCCAGCACGCCGGCCTGATCGGGCTGCTGTGCCGCACCGACCCCGAGGCCGACCCGCCGCACACCGGCATGGGGGTGCTGCTGGTGGAGCCCGGCGACGGGCTGACGGTCGGCCCGAAGATCCCCAAGCTGGGCTACCGCGGCGTGGAGGCCTGCGAGCTGGTGTTCGACGGCATGCGGGTGCCCGCGGACGCCGTCCTGGGCGGGGAGCCGGGCGCGGGCTGGGCGCAGATGATGCGCGGCCTGGAGGTGGGCCGGGTCCAGGTCGCCGCCCGCGCGGTCGGCGTCGCGCAGGCCGCGCTCGACTCGGCCACCCGGTACGCGCAGCAGCGGGAGTCGTTCGGCAAGCCCATCTGGCAGCACCAGTCGGTGGGCAACCTGATCGCCGACATGGCCACCCGGGTGGCCGCCGCCCGCCTGCTCACCGCCGACGCCGCCGAGCGGCTCGACGGCGGCGCGCGCGCCGACATGGAGGCCGGCATGGCCAAGCTGTTCGCCTCCGAGGCGGCGATGCAGGTGGCCCTGGACGCCATGCGGGTGCACGGCGGCTACGGCTTCTCGAAGGAGTTCGACGTCGAGCGCTACTTCCGCGACGCGCCGCTGATGATCCTGGGCGAGGGCACCAACGAGATCCAGCGCACCGTCATCGCCGCGCAGTGGATCGCCCGGCACCGGATCTGAGCGCCCGGTCGGCGGCGGCGGCGAGCTCGGCGACCACCTCGCCGGCAGGCCGCACCGAGGTCACCTCGTCCACGCCCGTGCCGGCGTAGAGCGCCATCGCGTCGACCGTGCCGGAGACCGCCGCCACCGGCGGCAGGCCCGCCCCGCGGGGGAGGGGCACGTCCTCACCGCCCCGGCGCACCGTGCCCACGACGTCCCCCTCGAAGACGCCGAGCCGGTCGACGGCGGCGCGCAGCACCCGGGCACGGGGGCTCGTCGCGCACACCGGGCACTCCACGGCGAACGCGCCGGTGATCACGGTCGAGTCGGGGCCGGCCGCGAGCACCGCGCGCTTGTAGCTGCGGTGGGCCGCCGACTCCTCGGTGGCGATGAAGAGGGTGCCGATCCGGGCGCCGTCCGCCCCGGCGGCGAGCACGGCGGCGAGGGCACGGCCCGACGCGATGCCCCCGGCCGCCAGGACCGGGATGCGCACGGCGGCCAGCACCTCGTCGAGCAGCACGTCCAGCGGCTGGGTGCCGCGGACGTGGCCGCCGGCCTCGATGCCCTGCGCGGTCACCAGGTCGCAGCCGGCGTCCTCCGCGGCGCGCGCCTCCTCCGGCGAGCCGACCTGCCAGCCGACCAGCGCCCCGGCGGAGTGCGCCAGCTCCACCAGCCGCCGGCGCGGCGTCAGCCAGGAGAAGTCGACCAGCCGGACCCGCTCGGCGGCGGCGACCACGGCGTCCTCGTCGACGTCCTCGGTGGGCAGGTTGACCGCGAGGACGCCGGAGGTGCGCGCCCGCGTCGCCTCCACCGCGGACACCACCTGGGCGGCCGTCATGCCGAGCGCACCCAGCGTCCCGACGGCGCCCGCCTCGCCCACCGCGGCGACCAGCGCCGGCCCCGCCACCTGCCCCATCGGGGCCTGCTGGACCGGGACGGAGCAGCCGGTGAGCTCGGTGAACCGGGTGGTGACCATGGCGCCTCCTCGTACCGCGCCGGGACCCGACCGTGCCGCCCCCCGGGGACGCCGTCCAGAGCCCTTGGTCGGCGGTGGACACAGGCTCGCCTCACCGGAGATACTAGGACGTCCAACTATCTCGGCCCGGCGACGACGCCGGCCGCAGCCCTGGGAGTGGCATGCCCGGCACGCCGTCCGACCTGCACGTCCCCGCCCACCCGGTCCGGTTCGTGACCGCGGCCAGCCTCTTCGACGGGCACGACGCGGCGATCAACGTGATGCGCCGGCTGCTGCAGAGCCAGGGCGCGGAGGTCGTCCACCTCGGCCACGACCGCAGCGTCGACAGCGTCGTCCGGGCGGCGCTGGAGGAGGACGTGCAGGGCGTGGCCATCTCCTCCTACCAGGGCGGCCACGTCGAGTACTTCACCTACCTGAGGGAGCGGCTGGCCGCGTCCGGCGCCGGGCACGTGCAGGTCTTCGGTGGAGGCGGCGGCGTGATCGTCTCCGAGGAGATCGCGCTGCTCGCCGAGCAGGGGGTGCGCATCTTCAGCCCGGACGACGGCCAGCGCCTGGGCCTGCCCGGGATGGTCAACGAGCTCGTCCGCGCCTGCGACGTCGACCTGGCCGCCGAGGGGCCCGACGTCGACGCGCTGCTCACCGGGTCACCGGCGGCGCTGGCCCGGGCGATCACCGTGCTCGAGACCGGGCGCGACCCCGAGCTGGCCGCGCGGGTGCGGGAGGCCGCGGCCGGGCGGACGGTGCCGGTCCTGGGCATCACCGGCACCGGCGGCTCGGGCAAGTCCTCGCTCACCGACGAGCTGCTGCGCCGGCTGCGGCTGGACCAGGAGGACAAGCTGCGGATCGCCGTCCTGGCGATCGACCCGACCCGGCGGCGCGGGGGAGGGGCGCTGCTCGGCGACCGGATCCGGATGAACGCGCTCGACACCGGCGACGGGTCGCACACCTTCTTCCGCTCGCTGGCCACCCGGTCGGCCGGCGCGGAGACCCCCGAACACCTCGACGACGTGCTGTGCGCGGTGAAGGCGGCCGGCTTCGACCTGGTGGTCGTGGAGACCCCGGGCATCGGCCAGGGCGACGCCGGCATCGTGCCGTTCGCCGACGTCGCCCTGTACGTGATGACGCCGGAGTTCGGCGCCGCCTCGCAGCTGGAGAAGATCGACATGCTCGACTTCGCCGACGCGGTGGCGATCAACAAGTACGAGCGGCGCGGCGCCGAGGACGCCCGCCGCGACGTGGCCCGCCAGATGGTGCGCAACCGCGAGGCCTTCGGGCAGCCGTGGGAGCAGATGCCGGTCTTCGGCACCAGCGCCGCC
The DNA here is from genome assembly GCF_054050075.1 of Geodermatophilus sp. SYSU D00965. Classification (NCBI taxonomy): domain Bacteria; kingdom Bacillati; phylum Actinomycetota; class Actinomycetes; order Geodermatophilales; family Geodermatophilaceae; genus Geodermatophilus; species Geodermatophilus sp. SYSU D00965. The sequence continues at coordinate 58,908 of NZ_JBJGYQ010000027.1, forward strand.
CGGTTCAACGACGACGGCGTCACCGCGCTCTACCAGCACCTGCTCGGGCTGCTCGCGGGCAAGGGGCTGCCGGTCGGCGCCGGGGTGCTGCCGCGGGTCGACGTCAGGGCGTCGTCCGGGCTGACCTCGGTCGTGCCGGCGCAGCGGTCGCGCTACCTGGCCGAGATCGCCGAGGCCGTGCGCGCCCACCACGCGACGACCGAGCAGCAGGCCACCGTCGTCCGCCGCCGGCAGTCGCTGCGCGACACCGCCGACCTGCTGGGCGACGACCCGGCCGGCGGCCGGGTGCGGGAGCTGCTGGAGGCCGCGGACGCCGAACTGCGCCCCGAGGTGCGCACGCTGCTGGAGGAGTGGCCGGCCCGGGTCGAGGCCTACTCCGGCGACGAGTACGTCTACTCCGTGCGCGGCCGGGAGGTCCGCACGCCGCTCACCCGGGAGACGCTGTCGGGCAACGCCGTCCGCCGGGTCGCGCTGCCCAGGACGACCGACGAGGCCGACCTGCTGCGCTTCCTGCGGCGGGAGAACCTGCCCGGGTCCTACCCGTTCACCGCCGGGGTGTTCCCCTTCAAGCGGTCCGGCGAGGCCCCCGCCCGGATGTTCGCCGGCGAGGGCGACGCGTTCCGCACCAACCGCCGCTTCAAGCTCCTCTCCGCCGGCAGCGAGGCCACCCGGCTGTCGACGGCGTTCGACTCGGTCACCCTCTACGGCCGCGACCCCGACCCGCGGCCCGACGTCTACGGCAAGGTCGGCACCTCCGGGGTCTCCATCGCGACCCTGGACGACATGCAGGTCCTCTACTCCGGGTTCGACCTCTGCGCGCCGACGACCTCGGTGTCGATGACCATCAACGGCCCGGCGCCGACGATCCTCGCGATGTTCCTCAACACCGCGATCGACCAGCGGCTGGCCGCCTTCCGCGCCGAAGAGGGCCGCGAGCCCGACGCGGCCGAGGCCGAGGAGATCCGCGCCTGGGTGCTGGCCAACGTCCGCGGCACGGTGCAGGCCGACATCCTCAAGGAGGACCAGGGCCAGAACACCTGCATCTTCTCCACCGAGTTCGCGCTGCGGTGCATGGCCGACATCCAGGAGTGGTTCATCGAGCACGGGGTGCGCAACTTCTACTCGGTGTCGATCTCTGGCTACCACATCGCCGAGGCCGGGGCGAACCCGATCAGCCAGTTGGCCTTCACCCTGGCCAACGGCTTCACCTACGTGGAGTCCTACCTCGCGCGCGGCATGGCCATCGACGACTTCGCGCCCAACCTCAGCTTCTTCTTCTCCAACGGCATGGACGCCGAGTACTCGGTGATCGGCCGGGTCGCCCGCCGCATCTGGGCGGTCGCGATGAAGGAGCGCTACGGGGCCAATCCGCGGTCGCAGCAGCTGAAGTACCACGTGCAGACCTCGGGCCGGTCGCTGCACGCCCAGGAGATGGACTTCAACGACATCCGGACGACGCTGCAGGCCCTCTGCGCCATCTACGACAACGCCAACAGCCTGCACACCAACGCCTACGACGAGGCGGTGACCACGCCGTCGGAGCACTCGGTCCGCCGGGCCCTGGCCATCCAGATGATCATCGACCGGGAGTGGGGGCTGGCCGGCAACGAGAACCCGCTGCAGGGGTCGTTCGTCATCGACGAGCTCACCGACCTGGTCGAGGAGGCGGTGCTGGCCGAGTTCGACCGGATCGCGGAGCGCGGGGGCGTGCTGGGCGCCATGGAGACCGGCTACCAGCGCGGCAAGATCCAGGACGAGTCGATGCTCTACGAGCACCGCAAGCACGACGGCAGCCTGCCGATCGTCGGGGTCAACACCTTCCTCGACCCGCACCGCGACGAGACCCCGCCCAAGCCGCTGGAGCTGGCCCGCGCCACCGAGGCGGAGAAGCAGTCGCAGCTGCAGCGGCTGGCGGACTTCCACGCCCGGCACGCCGACGAGGCCCCGGCCGCGCTGGCCCGCCTGCAGCGGGTGGCGATGGAGGGCGGCAACGTCTTCGCCGAGCTGATGGACGCCGTCCGGGTCTGCTCGCTTGGCCAGATCTCCGACGCGTTCTTCGAGGTGGGCGGCCAGTACCGGCGCAATGTCTGATGGCGCCCCGAGAGGCAGAGATGGCCGTTTCTGCCCCTCGGACGACCTGGGGACGCCGGTCGAGCTGCCCGCGTCGCCGCGGCGGGTGGTCTCGCTGGTGCCCTCGCTGACCGAGGCGCTCGCGGTGACCGTGCCCGACCGGCTGGTGGGGGCCACCGACTGGTGCACCCACCCCGCCGGCCTGGACGTCGCGCGGGTGCGGGGCACCAAGAACCCCGACCGGGCCGTGATCGAGGCGCTGCGCCCCGACCTCGTCGTCGCCAACCGGGAGGAGAACCGGCGGCTGGACGTCGACCGGCTGCGCGCGGCCGGGGTCCCGGTGTGGGTGACCGTCATCGAGTCGGTCGACCAGGCGATGACCTCGCTGCGCCGGTTGTTCACCGAGGTGCTCGACGTGGGGGAGCCCGGGTGGCTGGCGCAGGCCGCCGAGGCGTGGGCGCAGCCGCCGCCGGAGAGCGGACCGCGGGTCGCCGTCCCGGTGTGGCGGGACCCGTGGATGGTCGTGGGCCCTCGGACCTTCACCGGCGACGTCCTGGCCCGGCTGGGGCTGGTCAACGTCTTCGCCGAGGCGGCCGACCGCTACCCGAAGGTCGGCGTCGCCGAGATCCGGGCCGCCCGCCCCGACGTCGTCGTCCTGCCCGACGAGCCGTACGCCTTCACCGCGGACGACGGCCCCGAGGCCTTCCCCGGCACCCGCTGCGCGCTGGTCTCCGGGCGCGACCTCACCTGGTACGGCCCGTCGCTCGGGCCGGCGCGGGCGCGCCTGGTGGCGGCGATCACCGGCAGCGGCGGTTGACGATCGCGACGCGCGCGGGTCCGGGACGGGCACCGCCGGGTGCGGCTACCGTTCCGTCATGGGTGACCAGTGGCTCGCCGACGCCCATCGCCGGATCGCCGACGCCGAGCACGCCGTCGAGCAGAAGATGCTCGACCACGCCGACGCCGTGCCGGACCCCGAGCACATGCGCCGCCGCGCACGCGCGATCTCGGACAACGCCCGCGAACACGACCAGACCGCCGACCGCGTCGAGCAGCGCGCCCAGCAGTAGGCGGCTCGCGGTGCTCAGGCGCCGGCCGGCGCGTGCGAGGCGAGCCGATGAGTACGGGGGCCGGCGGCGGTCGACACCGGCATGAGCACGCACCTCGCGCCCGTCCGCGCCGTGCTGCAGCGGCAGGTCGACAGCGGCCGGCTGCCCGGCTTCGTCGCCGCCGTCCGCTCCCGTGGCCGGACGGAGGTGCTCACCGGCGGCACCACCGCCTTCGGGGGGACGGCGCCGATGCGGGAGGACACCCTGTTCCGGCTCGCCTCGGTGACCAAGCCGTTCGCCGGGGCGCTCACGCTGGCGCTGGTCGAGGACGGCGTCGTGGGCCTCGACGACCCGGTGGACCGCTGGCTGCCCGAACTGGCGTCCCCCCGCGTGCTGCGCGACCGGTCCGGCCCCCTGACCGACACCGTGCCCGCGCAGCGGCCGATCACCGTGCGGCACCTGCTGACCAGCACCCCGGGCTTCGGCGGCCTGTGGGACGGCAGCCCGCTGGACCGCGCCGTCGACGAGCGGCAGATCGGGCCGGGCCCGTGGGGGCCGCCGGTCGGGCCCGACGAGTACCTGCGCCGGCTCGGCGAGCTCCCGCTGGCCGCGCAGCCCGGCGACGTCTGGCTCTACCACCTGGCCAGCGACGTGCTCGGCGTCCTGCTGTCCCGGGCCACCGGCCGATCCGTCGCCGACCTGCTGGCCGAGCGGGTGACCGGACCCCTCGGGCTCGTGGACACCGCCTTCTGGACGCCCGACCCCGACCGGCTGGCCACCTGCTACCTGCCCACCGGCACCGGGTTCGAGGAGGTCGACGCGCCCGGCGGCCTCGGCCGGCCGCCGCGCTTCGAGAGCCTGGCCGCCGGGCTGGTGTCGACGGCGCCCGAGGTGCTGGCCTTCTACGCCGCGCTGGCCGACGGCGGCGCCCCGGTGCTGCCCGCGGCCGCCGTGGCCGCGATGACCGCCGACGCCCTCAGCGCCGCGCAGCGGTCGGCCGCGGCGGCGTTCCTCGGGCCCGGCAACTGCTGGGGCCTGCAGGTCGGCGTCTGCGTGGAGGCCGTCCGCCCCTGGGCGACGCCCGGCCGGTGGGGGTGGGACGGCGGCACCGGCACCAGCGCGTGGGCCGACCCGGCCCGCGACCTGGTCGCCGTCCTGCTCACCCAGCGGCTGTACGGCGGTCCCGACGACGAGCCGGTCGAGTTCTGGCAGGCCCTCGCCGCCCTCGACTGACTGTGAGGCTGGCACGGCCTGCCCCGTTGACGCGGCCGGGGCCGGGCCGGAGCCTGTGGTGATGACGGTGCTGTCCCTGCCGAGCCGTGGTCGCTGGGTGTGGGACGCCCGCGACCGGACCCGCGCGGTCCGCGTCTCCACCCACGCCGAGGTCGGCCTGCTCAACCTCAGCGTCTGGCGGGACGAGACGTGCGTCGGCACGGTGAAGCTGCGCCCGGAGGAGGCGGCCGACCTCGTCGCCGCGCTCACCGACGGCCTCGCGGGCCTGGCCGCCCCGCCCGACCCCGCCGGGCGGGCCCGCGGGTGACCGCTCAGTCGCTGCGCCGGGTGCGGACCAGGTTCATCGCGACCATGCTCAGCGCGACCACGCCGTCCTGGTTGAGCAGCTCGATGCGCGTGCGCACCAGACCGCGGTCGGGCTTGGACCGTGACCGCCGGGCCTCCTCGACGGTGGTCCGCAGGGTCAGCTCGTCGCCGGGACGCACCGGCGCGATCCAGCGCAGCTCGTCCACGCCCGGGGAGCCGAGGCTGGAGACGGGGGAGAGGTACTCGTCGGCGAACAGCCGCATCATCAGCGCACAGGTGTGCCAGCCGCTGGCGATCAGCCCGCCGAACGGCCCGGCCGCGGCCGCCTCGGCGTCGACGTGGAACGGCTGCGGGTCGAAGCGCCGGCCGAAATCGACGACGTCGGCCTCCTCCACCCGCAGCCGGCCGACCTCGGCGGTCGTCCCGGGCAGGTAGTCCTCGAACCAACGCTCGGCCGTCTGGGAGGGGTCGCTCACCTGCACGAACGTAGCCCCCGGTGGCCCTCGTCACAGGTTGCTAGCGTGACCGTCGTGCAGCCTCCCACCGGCCCGCTCGCGGGCGTCCGCGTCGTCGAGCTGGCCGGGCTGGGCCCCGCCCCCTTCGCCTGCCTGCTGCTGGCCGAGCTGGGTGCCGACGTCGTCCGGGTCGACCGGCCCGGTGGCGGCACGCAGCTGGTCTCCCCGGCCAAGGAGGCGCTGCACCGCAGCCGCCCCTCGGTGGCCGTCGACCTGAAGACCCCGGCCGGCCGCGACGTCGTCCTGCGGCTGGCCGAGTCCGCCGACGTGCTCGTCGAGGGGCTGCGGCCGGGCGTCACCGAGCGGCTCGGCGTCGGCCCCGACGACTGCGCCGCCCGCAACCCGCGGCTGGTCTACGCGCGGATGACCGGCTGGGGCCAGGACGGCCCGCTGGCCGCCCGCGCCGGCCACGACATCAACTACCTCGGCCTCACCGGAGCGCTGCACGCCATCGGGCCGGCCGACAAGCCGGTGCCGCCGCTCAACATCGGTGCCGACTTCGGCGGCGGGGCGATGTTCCTCGTCGTCGGCGTCCTCGCCGCGCTGCTCGAGCGGGGCACCAGCGGCCAGGGACAGGTCGTCGACGCCGCGATGGTGGACGGCGCCAGCGCCCTGGTCACCATGGTCTACGGGATGCTCGGCGCCGGGATGTGGCAGGACCGGCGGGCGGCGAACCTGCTCGACGGCGGCGCGCCCTTCTACGACACCTACGCCTGCGCCGACGGCCGGCACGTGGCCGTCGGCGCGATCGAGCCGCAGTTCCACGCCCAGTTCCTGCACGGTCTGGGCTTCGACGGCGACCTGCCCGGGGGCCAGTACGACGTCGAGCGGTGGCCCGAGCAGCGCGAGCGGATCGCCGAGGTGTTCGCCACCCGCACCCGCGACGAGTGGACGGCGGTCTTCGAGGGCACCGACGCCTGCGTCACCCCGGTCCTCGGGCTCACCGAGGCGCCGGCGCACCCGCACCTGGCCGCCCGCGGCACGTTCACCGACGTCGGCGGTTCCCCGCAGCCGGCGCCCGCACCGCGCTTCTCGCGGACCCCCGGCGCGGTCCGCGGCGCCCCGCGGGCACCCGGGCAGGACACCCGGACCGCGCTGGAGGCCTGGGGCTTCGCCGCGGACGAGGTCGACCGGCTGCTGGAGTCCGGCGCGGTCGTGCAGGCCGACTGACGACACGACGAGCCCGAGGAGGTCCGGTGGCGGACGAGGTACTGGTCGAGCGGCGCGACGCGGTCCAGGTGATCACCCTCAACCGGCCCGAGGCGCGGAACGCGCTGACAAGGGCCGTCGCCGAGGCGGTGGCCGCGGCCGTCGACGAGCTCGACGCCTCCGACGACCTGCGGGTCGGCGTCCTCACCGGCGCCGGGGGCACCTTCTCGGCCGGCATGGACCTCAAGGCGTTCCTCCGCGGGGAGACCCCCGCGATCGAGGGCCGCGGGCTGTGCGGCATCACCCGGACCCCGCCGCGCAAGCCGCTCATCGGCGCGGTCGAGGGCTGGGCGCTGGCCGGGGGCTTCGAGCTGCTGCTCGCCTGCGACCTCGTGGTGGCCGCGGAGACCGCGCGCTTCGGCGTCCCCGAGGTCACCCGCTCGCTGGTCGCGGCCGGGGGTGCGGCGCTGCAGCTGCCCCGGCGGGTGCCGTTCAACGTGGCGCTGGAGATGCTGCTGACCGGGCAGCCCATCGACGCCGCCCGGGCCGCGGCGGTCGGGCTGGTCAACCGGCTGACCCCGGAGGGCGGGGCGCTCGACGGGGCCCTGGCGCTGGCCGCCACGATCGCGGCGAACGGGCCCCTCGCGGTGGCCGCGACCAAGCAGGTGGCCCGCGGCAGCACCGACTGGACCAGCGACGAGGGCTGGGCGCGGCAGGACGAGATCGCCGGATCGGTGTCCACCAGCGAGGACGCCCGCGAGGGCGCCGCGGCCTTCGCCGAGAAGCGCCCGCCGGTCTGGCGCGGTCGCTGAGCCGATCGGTCGTCCTCCGCCTGCCGGGAGTCCGCCCGGGTACGGCGGGTACCGGGTGGTAGACCGATCCGGAGCAGTCGCGCGGCGGGGGGCCCGGCGCGCCGATCGAGGGGGGCCATGAGCGCGGAGACGACGCCGGACACCGGGACCGTCCCCGCACGGACGGCGGCGTCGCCACCCCTCGGTGCCCTCGCCATCCTGCGCATCGGCGGCTTCCTGGTGCTCTACCTCAACGCCGCGGCGGTGTTCATCGGCGTCATGGCCCAGGCCATCGCCCGCAGCTGGCTGGCCTTCGAGCTCACCGGCTCCAACGCCGCGCTGGGCGGGGTGCTGCTCTCCTTCGGCGTCGCCCTGCTGGTGGCCACCCCGTGGGGCGGGGTGGCGGCCGACCGGCTCCCGAAGCGCCTGGTGCTGCAGATCTCGGTCCTGCTGCTGGCGACCTCCAGCGCCTGGATCGGCCTGGCGGTCCTCTTCGACGTCATCGCCTACTGGATGCTGCTGGGCGCCGGCGTGCTGCAGGCCGTGGGCTTCGCGCTGTTCAACCCGGCGCGCATGGCCTTCCTCGCCGAGCTGGTGCCCCGCGGGTCGGTGCCGCAGGCGGTGTCGCTGCTGCTGGTCAACACCGAGGTCAGCCGGGTCGTCGGCCCGGCGCTGGCCGGCGTGGTCATCGGCGCGGTGGCCTGGGGGACCGAGGCGATCTTCCTGGCCAGCGCGCTGCTCGCCACGCTCGGCGTCCTGCTCACCGGCGCGCTGCCCCCGGGGCGCCGGCGCGGCGAGCCGCCGGACCGCTCGCCGCTGGGCGAGCTCGCCGACGGCGTGCGCTACGTCCGCCGGCACCCCGAGCTGTCCGCGCTGACCTGGTGCGGCATCGGCGTGACGATGTGCGGGATGCCCTACCTGGCGTTCATGCCGACCATCTCCAGCGACCTGTTCGGGCTGGGCTCGGTCGGCTACGGCGTCCTGTCGGCGACGTCGGCGGTCGGCGGGGTCACCGGCGGGCTGCTGCTCGGCCGGCGCTCCTCGCGGACCGGGGAGACCCGGGTGTTCGCTCTGTCCGGGGCGTTGTTCGGGCTGGCCATCGTCGGGCTCGCGGTCGCGCCGAACGCCTACGTCGCCGTCGTCGTCCTGCTCCTGCTGGGCGGGGCGATGCTGGCGTTCCAGACGACCAACCAGTCGCAGCTGCTCGCGCTGTCCGACATGGAGTACCACGGGCGCGTGCAGGGGCTGATCATGCTCAGCTTCGGCGCCTTCGGCATCGCCGCGCTGCCGCTCGGGCTGCTCGCCGACGTCGCCGGCCTGCGGGTCACCCTCGCCGGGATGGGCGTCGGCGTGCTCCTCTTCGTGCTGCTGTTCGCGCTGGTCAGCCGCAGGCGGGTGGCCGCGGCCACCCGCCTGCGCGACCTGGGCTGAGGTCGGTCAGCCGCGCCAGTCGACGCCGGGGATCGTGGCGCTCCAGGACTCCACGATCCGGCCGTCGGCCACCCGGTGCACCACCAGCCAGGTGACCACCGACGTCTCCCCGGTGTCGATGTTGACCCCAGTCGTGGTGGCGCGGGTCCACACCCGGTCGCCGGCGGTCACCTGGTCGTCGACGGTGGTCGCCGCGTCGTGCAGCAGCTGCCAGGAGGAGCTGACCTCGCGCTTGAAGTCGGCGCGCCGCAGCGACCGCGTGCCGGCCGAGGAGTGCCGGACGTAGGGCTCGCCGATCAGCTCGTCGATGACGCCGAGGTCGCGCCGGTTCCACAGCCCGTCCCAGTAGCGCCGCACGATCGACGTCGCCGCCTGCTGCGGCGCGGGTGAGGGGTCCTCCGTCACTCGACGACCACCCGGCCGGGGGGCAGCACCGGCTCGCGACGCAACTCCGCGCGGGCCACCGACCGCAGGTGCACCTCGTCCGGGCCGTCGAACAGCCGCATGGCCCGGTGCCAGGCGTACATCTGCGCCAGCGGCGTCACGTCGGTGATGCCGGCCCCGCCGTGCACCTGGATCGCCCGGTCGATCACCCGGGTGGCCGCCCGGGGGACGGCGACCTTGGCCATGGCGACCAGGTTGCGGGCCGCCTTGTTGCCGTCGGTGTCGATGACCTGGCAGGCGAGGTGGCACAGCAGCCGGGCCTGCTCGATCTCCAGCCGGGACTCGGCGACCTGCTGCTGGACGACGCCCTGGTCGGCCAGGGGTCCGCCGAACGCCACCCGCTCCTGGGCGCGCTGCACCAGCAGGGCCAGCGCCCGCTCGGCCGCGCCGAGGGCCCGCATGCAGTGGTGGATCCGGCCGGGGCCCAGCCGCGCCTGGGCCGCGGCGAACCCGCCGCCCTCCTCGCCGACCACGTTGGTCACCGGCACCCGCACGTCGGCGAACCGCACCTGCGCGTGCCCGTGCTGGTCGTGGTGGCCCATCACCGGGTAGTCGCGGACGACGGTGACGCCCGGGGTGTCCCGCGGCACGATCACCATCGTCTGCTGCCGGTGCGGCGGCGCCTCCGGGTCGGTCTTGCCCATGAGGATGAACAGCGCGCAGCGCGCGTCCATCGCGCCGCTGGTCCACCACTTGCGGCCGTTGATCACGTACTCGTCGCCGTCGCGCACGACGCGGGTGCCGATGTTGGTCGCGTCGCTGCTGGCCACGTCGGGCTCGGTCATCGCGAACGCCGAGCGGATCTCGCCGTTCAGCAGCGGCTCGAGCCACTCCTTCTTCTGCTGCTCGGTGCCCAGCAGGTGCAGCAGTTCCATGTTGCCGGTGTCGGGGGCGGCGCAGTTGATCGCCTCCGGGGCCAGGTCGAGGCTCCAGCCCGACAGCTCGGCGATCGGCGCGTACTCGAGCTGGGTGAGCCCGGACTCCGCGGGCAGGAACAGGTTCCACAGCCCCCGCTCGCGGGCCCTGCGCTTGAGCTCCTCGACCACCGGCGGCACCTCGTGGCCGTCGGGCCCGGCCGCGCGGCGGTGGGCGTGGTACTCCGCCTCCGCGGGCAGCACCTCCTCCCGCATGAACGCGAGCATGAGGTCGTACAGCTCCCGGGCGCGGGCCGAGGGGGCGGCCAGGTCGTACGCGGTCATCGGGACCTCCAGTCGGGCCGGGCGGACGCTCCTCCTGCGACCGTAGGGACTCCCGGGCCGGCCCGCGCGATCACCCCTCCGACGAGGCCGGGAGCGCCCTCTCGACGCCGTCCGCGGTGAGGCCCAGGCCGCTCAGCAGCCCGGAGCCGTCCTCGACCTCGAGCAGGGCGAGCAGCAGGTGCTCGGCGTCGATCGCGTCGTCCCCCCGCCGCTCGGCGACGGCGAAGGTCCGCTCGAGCGCCTGCTGCGCGGCGGCGTCGAAGGGCACGAAGTCGGGCACCTCCGCGGCCGGCGGGGGGAACGCAGCGGCCGCGGCGGCCCGCACCGCGTCGGCCGTGCGGCCCTCCGCCAGCAGCACCCCGGTCGCGGCGCTGTCGCGGTCGGCCAGCAGCCCCAGGACGAGGTGGGCCGGGCCGATCTCGGGGCTGCCGGCCGCGCGGGCCTCGTTCTGGGCCGTCACGACGGCGTTGCGGGCCCGGTCGGTGTACCGGCCGAAGCCCTCGTCCGGGTCGATCGCGGAGGGCCGGCCCGGCTGCGGGCTTCCGAAGCGCTTCTGGACCGCCTGCCGGGTGACGCCCATGCTGCGGCCGATGTCCGACCAGGAGGCGCCCGACCGGCGGGCCCGGTCGACGAAGTGGCCGATCAGCGAGTCGGCGACCTCGCCGATGTGGTCGGCGAGGACGACGGCGCTGGTCAGCTGCCGGAGGACGTCGTCGTCGGCCCGCTGGATGGCCGCGATGAGGTCGTCGAGGCGGACGGTCGACCGGAGCGGCACGGGAGGCGTCATGCGTCAACCGTAGGTTGACACCATGGCTCCGTCAACCCGAGGTTGACACGGCTATGCGGTGGCCTCGTCCGTCGCGGGGCGGACGGTGTCGAGGTGCGGGCGCGACTGCCACAGCGCCCACTCCGCGCTCACGTCGCCCGCGGTGCGCAGCAGGCGGGGGAGGTGCGCGGTGAGCAGGTGCTCGGCCGAGGTCTCCGCGGCGTGCACGGTGACGTTCATGGCCGCCCGCACCGCGCCGGACCCGTCGCGCACCGGGACGGCGACCGACCGCACCCCCGGCGCGAGCTCCTCGTCGGCCAGCGCCCAGCCGCGCGCCCGCACCTCGGTCAGCTCCTCGCGCAGCCGGTCGTCGTCCCGCCCGATGAAGGGCGGCAGGCCCGAGCGGCTCGGCTGGGCCAGGGCGGCGTCCAGCTCGGCGGGGGAGAGGGCCGCCAGCAGCACCTTGCCCTGGGAGGTCTGCCGGGCGGGGAAGCGGGTGCCGATCTCCACCCGCAGCGCGATCAGCTTGGGCACCGACACCCGGGCGACGTAGACGACGTCGGACCCGTCGAGCTGGGTCATCGACGACGACTCCCCGGTGGCGGCGACCAGCGCCTCCAGGTGCGGGCGGGCGATGTCCCAGAGCCCGAGCGCGCCCACGTAGGCCATGCCCAGTGCGAGCACCCGCGGGGTCAGCGCGAAGGCGTTGCCCGCCGACCGGACGAAGCCCAGCTCCTCCAGGGTGAGCAGCAGCCGGCGCGCGGTCGGGCGGGCCAGGCCGGCCGCCGTCGCCACCTCGGACAGGGTCATGCTGCGGTGGTCGGCGTCGAAGCAGGCCAGGACGTCGAGCCCCCGGGCCAGTGCCTCGACGAAGTCCGGCCCGGTACCTCGCCCCGCCATCGTGTGTCCCCCTGTCTCCGGCGAGATCGCCGATGTCCACGCCTACGGCGGCGGGGGGGGGGGGGGGGGGGGGGGGGGGGGGGGGGGGGGGGGGGGGGGGGGGGGGGGGGGGGGGGGGGGGGGGGGGGGGGCGCGGGGCGGCGGGGCGCGTGGTGTCGCGTGGGGTGTGG